>NZ_JBQCMF010000002.1:156673-420272 GCF_051965295.1 Arthrobacter sp. SAFR-023
CTCCTGCTGGACTTGAACCAGCAACCCTTCGATTAACAGTCGAATGCTCTGCCAATTGAGCTAAGGAGGAATGAAGCAGGTATGACATTAGCAAACGTTCTGCCGCAATGTGAAATCGGCGCCAGCAGTGGGCTCGAATACCCCTCCTGGGTATAAAAAAGTCCCCGTTCCGGAAGCCGGAACGGGGACTGCGCGCTCCTCCTGCTGGACTTGAACCAGCAACCCTTCGATTAACAGTCGAATGCTCTGCCAATTGAGCTAAGGAGGAATGAAGCGGGTACTAGCCTAGCAACACCCTGCCCGGAAACGAAATCGGCGTCTTTGGCTGTCCACCCTAGGCATCGGAGCGCAGCGACCGGCGCTCCATTTCGAGCATCATAAGCTCGCGGTTCAGCTGCTGGAACTCCTCAGGGTGGGCAGTGGCATCGAGCCGCTGCAACTGCCCCAGTTTGTCCGCCTTGATGCGGGTGATCTGCAGCTCGAACAGCCTGGCGAGGATGTCCCGGCAGTACTTCTGCACCGCTTCGGCAGTGTTGGCCGGCAGCGGCACCACGGCGAGCTCCGAAACCAGCGGCTGCAGCGGCTCGGGAACCTCCTGCCGCAGCGCTTCCACCCACTGCACGGCATCGCCGGAGAAGCCTGGAGCCGTGGCGCGGATGGCGTCGTGGATGGCCTGGTAGGCGGGCGTGGCGAACCGGGCGGTCGCGAACCGCTCCCAGGCCGCACCCCCCAGCATCGCCGGCTCCTGCAGCGCCACCTCGAGGGCCTGCCGCTCCATGGACGCCACCGGGTCCCGGGGATCGGGACGGTGGAAGGACGGAAGGACGCCCGACGGCGGGAGCGCAGCTACGCCGGGCACCTTCTGGCCGCTCGGATCACTGCCGCGCTTAGCGGCGGCCACCACTGCCCTGGAGACGTCCTCGATGGGCATTCCCAGCCACCCGGCCAGTTCCCGGGCATAGCCAGGCCGGAGCCCGGCGTCGCGGATCTGGGCCACCACGGGGGCGGACTCACGCAGCGCGGCGACCCGCCCCTCCACAGTGTCCAGGTTGTGCTTCCGCAGGGTGGCTCGGATGGCGAATTCGAAAAGCGGCCGCCGGGACGCGATCAGGTCGCGGACGGCGGCGTCACCCCTCGTCTGGCGCAGGTCGCAGGGGTCGGCCCCGGTGGGTTCGACGGCCACGTATGTCTGGGCCACGAAGCGCTGGTCCTCCTCGAAGGCCCGCAGGGCCGCCTTCTGGCCGGCCGCATCGCCGTCGAAGGTGAAGATGACCTCTCCCCCGGTGCCGTCGTCGGACAGCAGGCGGCGGGCAATCTTGATGTGGTCTGCGGCGAACGCCGTACCGCAGGTGGCCACCGCCGTCGGAATTCCGGCAAGGTGGCAGGCCATGACGTCGGTGTAGCCCTCCACCACCACCAGCTGCCGGTCCTTGGCGATGTTCCGTTTGGCAAGGTCGATCCCGTAGAGCACCTGTGACTTCTTGTAGAGCGTGGTTTCCGGCGTGTTGAGGTACTTGGGGCCTTGGTCGTCCTCGTAGAGCTTTCGGGCGCCGAAGCCGATGGTGTCGCCGGCGATATCCCGGATGGGCCAGATCAGGCGGCCCCGGAAGCGGTCGTAGATGCCCCGGTTGCCTTCGGAGAACATGCCCGTGAGCTTCAGCTCGGGATCAGTAAAGCCCCGGCCCCGCAGATGCTTGAGCAGCGCATCCCAGCCCTGGGGTGCGTAGCCGACGCCGAAGTGGTCGGCCGCTGCCCGGTCGAAGCCCCGCTGCTGCAGGAACTTCCGGCCCTCGGCGGCGCCGGCTGTCAGCAGCTGGGCGCGGAAGAACTCGTCGGCGATCTTGTGGGCATCGAGGAGCCGCTGGCGCTTGCCGACCTCCTCGCGGCTGGGACCCGTGCCGCCGTCCTCGTAGCGCAGCTCGTACCCGATCCGCGCGGCCAGCTTCTCCACGGCCTCATGGAAGGAGGTGTGGTCCAGCTTCTGCACGAAGGAGATGACGTCGCCGTCCTCGCCGCAGCCGAAGCAGTGGTAGCGGCCCACCTGGGGGCGGACGGTGAACGACGGCGAGCGCTCGTCGTGGAAGGGGCACAGGCCTTTGTAGGAGCCGAGGCCGGCGCCCTTGAGCGTGACGTAGCCGTCGACGACTTCCTTGATGTCCGTGCGCTGGCGGACTTCATCGATGTCTTCCCGCTTAATCAGCCCAGCCACGAAGCAATCCTAGTCTCTGGCCCACTGTCATGAGCAGCGCTTCCGGGGCATATGTGGACTGCTGAGTCCAACGTCACCACAGGGACGGCAGGCTGCCCACGAGCCGTTCGTACATGGCCAGTGCCGAGCCGTCCGTCAGCGATGCCACCTGGTCGATGACCACGCGGAGCCGGGCGGCGTCGTCGGCCGCTTCGCGCCAGTCAGCGGCGAACATCGGCTCGAGGTGCCGGTCCCCGGAAGCGTTCAGCGCCGTCACCAGGGCGTGGAGCACCTCGCGCTGGCGCTCGTAGATGGGCTGCCGGTGGTCGGTGGTCATCACGAACGTGGTGGCCAGGCCCTTCATCACCGCGATCTCCAGGACGGTCTCGTCCGGGACCATGAGTTCGGCGTTGTAGCGGGTCAGGTTCGCCGGGCCGTAGACGGTGCGGGTGGTTTCCAGCGCGCTCTGGCAGAACCTGCCGATGAGCTGGCTGGTCATGTCCTTAAGCGCCGCCATGGACTTGCGGCTGCCGTCCGCCTCACGCACCCAGACATCGGTGGCCTCCAGCCGGGCCAGGGCGGCGTCGATGGCGGCAGGATCGTTGTGCGGCAGGTACCACTGCTTGGCGTACCCCACGACGCGGGCCCGGTGGTCCGGGTTGTCCATCCACCGCAGCTGGAAGTGCCCGGCCACGATCGCGTCCTCGACGTCATGCACGGAGTACGAGATGTCGTCCGCCAGGTCCATGACCTGCGCTTCGAGACAGGACCGGCGTTCCGGGGCGCCTTCCCTGATCCAGTTGAAGATGGGCAGGTCGTCCTCGTAGGCGCCGAACTTGCTCGTGCGCTGGCCGTGGATCACGGGGGCGTCCAGGGCGGACCAGGGGTACTTCGCGGCCGCGTCAAGGCTGGCCCGGGTGAGGTTCAGGCCTGCCGGCCTGCCTTCCGGATCGAGCACCTTCGGTTCCAGCCGGGTGAGCAGCCGCAGGGTCTGGGCGTTGCCCTCGAACCCGCCGATCGCGTGGGCCATCTCATTGAGCGCCGATTCGCCGTTGTGCCCGAACGGCGGGTGGCCGAGGTCATGGCTGAGGCACGCGGTGTCCACCACATCCGGGTCGCAGCCCAGGGCACGGCCCAGTTCCCGGCCCACCTGCGCCACCTCAAGGCTGTGCGTCAGCCGGGTGCGGACGAAGTCGTCCGTGTCCGGGGCAACCACCTGCGTCTTCGCGCCGAGCCTGCGCAGCGCCGAGGAGTGCAGCACACGGGCGCGGTCGCGCTCGAAGTCGGAGCGGTACGTGCTCTTGGGCGGCTCCTCCACCCAGCGGGCGGTGTCACGGGTTTCGTAGCCCGGCAGTGCCTGCGGGGTGGTGCGGGCTTCCGCCAGCCGGCTTTCAGCCACCGGACACATCCAGTTCCGCCGCGGCGATGTCCCGCGACTGGTCCTCGTTCAGCTGGCGGCTGAGCAGCCAGTCCTTGGGCAGGGCCGGCTTCTTGGGTGAACCGGCGCGCCCGCGGGGCCCTTCGGAGTCGACGCCGGGATACGGCAGGTCCATGTTCAGCTGGTCCAGCAGTTCGCGAAGCACTTCGAGGGTGGGCACGGTGGCCAGTTTCGTCCTCAGGTCGCTGCCCACCACATAACCCTTGAAGTACCAGGCCATGTGCTTGCGGATCTCCCGCAGCGCCTTGTATTCGTCATTTCCGAAGGTTTCGACCATGAGTTCAGCGTGCCGGTAGACGCCCTCGGCCACCTCGCGCAGGCTGGGACGGTGCCGCTGGTCGCTGCCCTCGAACGCTGCCTGCAGGTCGCCGAACAGCCAGGGCCGGCCCTGGCAGCCGCGGCCGATGACGACGCCGTCGACGCCGGTTTCGCGGACCATCCGGACGGCGTCCTCGGCGGACCAGATGTCACCGTTGCCCAGCACCGGAATGTCCGGAAGGGCCTCGCGCAAGCGGGCGATGGCGGACCAGTCCGCCTGGCCGGAGTAGAACTGCGCCGCCGTGCGGCCGTGCAGGGCGACGGCGGCAACACCGGAATCGCGCGCGATCCGACCGGCGTCGAGGTACGTCAGGTGGTCATCGTCGATGCCCTTGCGCATCTTGATGGTCAGCGGGATGCCGCCCTTGGACGCCTCCCGGACGGCGGTCTGGACGATAGCCGTGAAGAGGTCGATTTTCCACGGCAGGGCCGATCCGCCGCCGCGCCGGGTGACCTTGGGCACGGGGCAGCCGAAGTTGAGGTCGATGTGGTCTGCCCGGTCCTCCTCCACCAGCATGCGGACGGCCGCACCCACGGTGACCGGGTCCACGCCGTAGAGCTGGACGGACCGGACTTTCTCGTCGTCGTCGTGCGAGATGATGCGCAGCGATTCCGGGGTGCGCTCCACCAGGGCACGGGAGGTGACCATCTCAGCCACGTACAGCCCGCCGCCGTATTCACGGCAGAGCCTGCGGAAGGCGGTGTTGGTGATTCCGGCCATGGGGGCGAGCACCACCGGGGTGTCCACGGTGATGGGGCCGAGTTTCAGCGGCGGAAGTTCCAGCCGGGGGGCGGGAGGCGTTGCTACAACAGTCACCCGTCCATTGTCTCAAAGGCGGGCAAATCGGGCAGAATCCCGGGCGGGACGCCAACGGCGGCGCTCAGTCCCGGTGTACTCAGTCCCGCTGGGTTTGGTCACGCGGCGCGGCGCGCCGTCCCCGCCGGGTCGCCGGCGGCGCGTCAGCTTCAGCACGTTCCCGGCCAGCCACCGCCGCGGCGGCCGCGAGCGCGCCGGCGTCGTCGACGTCGTCGGCCGTTATGGCGGCATGGCCGCCCGACCGGACGCCCGTGGCCTTGACCACCAGCACGGCGATCAGCGTGGTGACCGGAATCGCCAGGACCAGGCCGATGGAGCCGACCAAAGTGCGGATGACCTCCTCGGACAACTCGGCGCTGGTCAGCGCCTCCCCCAGCGGACGGTTGTAGAGCATCACGATGATGAGGATGGGCAGGGCGGCGCCCGCATAGGCGAACGCAATGGTGTACACGGTGGAGGCGATGTGGTCGCGGCCGATCCGCATCGCCGAGGAGAACAGCTTCCGGGCACTCGTGTTGGGAGCGAGTTCGTACAGTTCCCACACCGCGGACGATTGCGTGATGGTGACGTCGTTCAGCACGCCGAGCCCGGAGATGATGAGTCCGCACAGGATGATGCCGGAGATGGAGATGCTGTCCGAGATGTTCACGAGCGTGGCGGCGTCGTGGCTTCCCACGCCGGCGAGGTTCGCGGCGTCGGTGGCCCAGGCCGCGAGCAGGGCGGTGATGCCGAGCCCGAAAATGGTGCCCAGCAGCGCCGTCGAAGTCCGCGCCGAGAAGCCGTGCGCGAAGTACAGCACGCCGATCATGATCACCGTCGAGCCCACCAGGGCCAGCAGGAGCGGCGGTTTGCCCTCCACGAGGCCCGGGAGCATGAAGCTGCCCAGCACAAAGTAGGCGCCGACGAGGCCGATCAGGGCGCGCAGCCCTCGCCAGCGCGCCACGGCTACCACCACGACGGCGTAGAGGATGGCCAGCAGGATGATCGGCATGGTGCGGACAAAGTCCACAAAGATGTACGACGGCGACCCCTGGGCCGCCGGGGCATCGGCGCCGGTGGCAGCCGCCTGGGCGTGGGACAGGTTCAGGTAGCGGATGTTGTCGCCCACCTTGACGCCGTGCGACTTGGCGATGTCCGGGTTGATCACCACCTTGACCGGGTTGCCGCCCTTGTCCGGCTCGGTGAACGCGAAGGTGCATTGCGAGCCGCCGTCTGTGCTGCCCTGGGCTGTACCGTTTTGGGCTGCCGCGTCTCCAGCTGTGTTCTCTCCGGCTGTCGCCTGAGTGCAGCTCTCGGTGACGACGCGCTGGATCCGCCCGGTGTCGAAAGTGACTCCCGGGGCTGCGGCATACGGGTTGGCCAGGGTCAGGCCTTCCTTGCTGCCCGAGGGCCAAAGAGCGGCCATGGCCGCAAGGGTCAGCAGGGTCAGCGGGATCAGTACCGCAGCCAGAATCCTGTTTGCTTTCGTGCGGGCGGCCATCGCTTCAGCGGTTGGCTCCGAATGCCCTGTATGACCGTGGGAGTGACCTGCACCCATCAGCAGCTAAACCTCATGCTTGAACTCTACGGCGGCCGCCATAGGGTTGATAAATGAACGACGAAACGTCGGAGGATGCAGCAGTGAGCCAACGCCGAACTGACAACGAAGCGGTGCTGACGGTTCTGGCCCCGTCCGGTCCCACCCGCGGCGTGGCCCTGGTGTTGCACGGCGGCAAGTCGCGCAGCTTCGAGCCCGTCCAGGCCAGGCACCTGAGCCCGGCGCGGATGGTGCCGTTCGCCCGCCATCTGCACGGTGCCGGCAAAAAGCACGGCCTGGAGGTGTGGATCCTGCGGAACAGCGTGCGCGGCTGGAACGGCGAGGACATGACGCCACTGAAGGATGCACGCTGGGCGCTGGCCAAAATCCGTGCGGCGCATCCCGGCGTGCCCATCTACCTGCTGGGGCATTCGATGGGCGGCCTCACCGCCATCTGCGCGGCGGACGAACCGGACGTGGACGCTGTGGTGGCGCTGGCCCCGTGGCTCGACGGTGCCACTCCCGCCGCCGTGGTCACGGGACGTAAAGTGCTGATCGTGCACGGGGACGAGGACCGGTGGACCAGCCCGGCGGCATCACTGCGGTTCGCGCGGCGAGCGGCGGCGGGAGCGGCGGAGTTGAGGTACGTCTCGCTCCGCGGGGCCGGGCACTTCATGTTCCGGAGGGTCCGGCTATGGCACAGGCTGGCCACCGGGTTCCTGATGAAGGCCTTCTTGGAACGGACCGGAGTTCCCGAGGCAGGGTCCTCCGCGTCCGCCGCGGCCCTGGACAGGGTGCTGCCCCCGTCCGGCGAGGCACTGCCCCTGGTGCTGTGAGGCGACCCGTTCTGTGAAGCATCTTTCATGAGCCCGTTTGCGCTGGAGGCGTTCGTGGCCAGCCTGCCGTGGGCAGCCCTGGGCGTGGTGCTGGTGCTCGCTGTCACCTACGCTGTTGCCATCGGGGCCGGGGCTGACGGTACTGTGGCCGACGGTACTGTGGCCGCTGGCCAAGCACGGCATTCGGTGATGGACGTGGCGTGGGGCCCGGGCTTTGTCGTCATCGCGTTGATCTCCTTTGTCCTCTCGGCCGAGGAGGGCGACAGCGGCAGGCGGGTACTCCTGCTGGTTCTGACGGGCATCTGGGGCATCCGGCTCGGCACCCACATCGGCCGCCGGGCGCGCGGCGGCCATGAGGACCCCCGCTACGTGGCGTTGCTCAAAGGAGCACGCGGGTCCCGGAACGCCTACGCCCTCCGCCGTGTCTACCTGCCACAGGGCCTGGTGATGTTCTTCGTCTCGCTGACCATCCAAGTGGGCATGTTCGCCGCCGGTCCGCTCGGGCCTCTCGCTGTGGCAGGTTCGGCAGTATGGCTGACCGGATTCATCTTCGAGTCGGTGGGCGACCGGCAGCTGGAGCAGTTCAAGAACGACCCCGCCCGCAGGGGAACCGTCCTGAACACCGGGCTGTGGCGCTACACAAGGCACCCCAACTACTTTGGCGACGCCGCCGTCTGGGCCGGGCTGTTCCTCATTGCGGCGGAGTCCTGGCCCGGCTTCCTGACCATCCTCTCCCCTGCCCTGATGATCTGGACGCTGACCGCCAAGACCGGGAAGCCGCTCACGGAGAAGGCCATGTCCGGCCGCCCCGGCTACCGTGACTATGTGCAGTCCACCAGCGGCTTCATTCCCTGGCCGCCCCGGCGGCACTGAGATCCGGCAGCACCGCATGCCCTGGACCCCGGCCGGCAGCAACCGCTTCTACCGCCTCCTCGTAGGGGCAGTGCTATTCCTGCGGTGGCTGTTCGGGATCCGCCTGATGGTCACGGGACAGGAAAACCTGCCGGAGGGAAAAGCCGGCGCCGTCGTCGCCATCACCCACTTCGGCTATCTGGACTTCGCCGCCGCCGAACTTGTGTTTTGGGCGCACAACCGCGGGCAACTGCGGTTCATGATCCATCAGGGAGCCGCGGACCACTGGCTCGCGGGTCCCTTCATCAGCGCAACGGGCCAGGTGGTGGTGCCCTACGGTTCGGGAACTGCTGCGTACGACGACGCCGTGGCCAGGCTCCGTGCCGGCGACTACCTGGCCGTCCTTCCCGAGGCCGGCGTCAGCCGCAGCTTCAAGGTCCGCGAATGCAAGACGGGCGCCGTGCGGATGGCGGCGGAGGCAGGCGTGCCGCTCATTCCGGTCTCCGTCTGGGGTGCCCACCGGATCCTGACCCGCGGCAACGGCCTTCCGTTGCACCGCGTCGGGCGTGCTCCGGTACGGGTGCATATCGGCGAGCCGGTGCATTTGGCTGCGGGCATCGACGCGGAGGCTGAAACGGCGCGGCTCCGCAGGACGCTCCAGGCGGGAATCGACGCCGCCATCGCCAGCTTTCCCGTGGCGGCGCAGCCCGGCGACTGGTGGATGCCGGCGGACCTCGGCGGCGGCGCCATCTCAGAGGCGGAACGCCAAAGGCTCGATGCCGCAGACCTGGCGAGGGACCGCCGTCGTTCTTCCCGAACAACAGCGGCCCCTGAGGTAAATCCCCCGACTGAGTAGCAGATCAGGGCGTTCCCAAGGCTGGGAACGCCCTGATCTGCTACCTACTTTGGGGTGCTACACAGTTGGGTCAGTCGGAGACGACGAACGTCTCCGAGCCCTGGCGCCGGGCCTTGCCCGCTTCCATCAGGGGCTCGACGACGGCGCGAAGCGCTGTCATCGAATCGTCCACTTCCATGAGCACCGGGTATTGGTACGCGATGAGTGCCAGCAGGTCGCGGACCGCGGCCTGGGCCTCGTCGGCGTCCAGCTCCGGCTCATGGCCGACGAACACGTCGGAGGGGTGGTCGGAACTCCCCTGTGCATAGCTGATCGCGAAGGCCTGGATCTTGCCCTTGGGGGTTGCCGGCACGCCTGACCCGAAGGCGCTGGCTTTCGGGGCGCGCAGCACGATCGCGCCATGCGCACCGCTGAGCTCGTCCAGGAACAGTCGCTGCACCGTGCCGATGCCCAGTTCCCCCGGGCTGTCCCAGCTGTGGACGGACGAGTAGTACCGTCCCACGACGTCGGACAGCTCCACCGAACCGGTGGCCAGGTCCTGGATGCGCTCCGACGCCGCTTCCTCGGAACCGTCGCCGAAGACCGGCAGCTTCAGGGCCGCCGGCTCCACCACGACGAGTCGGGTGTGCTGGATCGGCGTGAGCCCCGCAGCTTCCGCGAAGGCGGCACCGGTGGTGCCCGGCTCCACCTTGCAGCGCAGCCGGGTGACGCCCGACGGCGACCCTTCCGCCTCGCGGCGCAGCATCATGAGCAGCGTGGAACCGATGCCCGACCGGCGGTGGTCCCGGGCCACTTCGACGTACACCCACAGCCGCTCCGGGTGCAGGCTGGCCTCGTGGACCACGCCGGCGGCGACCGGGATGGCCACGCCGTCGACAACGTCCTCGGCCACGATGCAGCGCCGCCACGGCGCGTTGCCCGAGGGCGCGAGGGTGCCGCGGAACTGGCCCGCCTGATCGGTTTCGGGGTCGCCCCAGACCTCCAGCAGCGCGAGGTCGTCGCCCTCGCGCCATTCACGGTATTGGATCGCCACGGCTAGGCGCCGATCAGCCGTGCGGCCAGGTAGCCCTCCACCTTGTCCAGGGACACGCGTTCCTGGCTCATGGTGTCGCGTTCGCGGATGGTGACCGCCTGGTCCTCGAGCGTGTCGAAGTCCACGGTGATGCAGAACGGGGTGCCGATCTCGTCCTGGCGGCGGTAGCGGCGGCCGATGGCTCCGGCGTCGTCGAAGTCGATGTTCCAGTTCTTGCGCAGCTGGGTGCCCAGGTCCTTGGCCTTCGGGGAGAGGTCCTCGTTGCGGCTGAGCGGCAGCACAGCAGCCTTGACCGGGGCGAGCCGCGGGTCAAGCTTGAGCACGGTGCGGACGTCCACGCCGCCCTTGGCGTTGGGTGCCTCGTCCTCGGTGTAGGCGTCGATGAGGAACGCCATGAAGGACCTGGTCAGGCCGGCGGCCGGCTCGATCACGTACGGGGTGAACCGCTCGTTGGTGGCCTGGTTGAAGTAGCTGAGGTCCGTCCCGGAGGCCTTGGCGTGCGTGGAGAGGTCGAAGTCGGTGCGGTTGGCGATGCCTTCCAGCTCGCCCCACTCGGAGCCCTGGAAGCCGAAGCGGTACTCGATGTCCGTGGTGCCCTTGGAGTAGTGGCTGAGCTTTTCCAGCGGGTGCTCGAAGAAGCGCAGGTTCTCCTCGCGGATGCCCAGGCCGGTGTACCAGGACATGCGCTCCTTCATCCAGTACTGGTGCCACTCTTCGTCCGTGCCCGGCTCCACGAAGAATTCCATTTCCATCTGCTCGAACTCACGGGTGCGGAAGATGAAGTTTCCGGGCGTGATCTCGTTGCGGAAGGACTTGCCGATCTGGCCGATGCCGAACGGCGGCTTCTTCCGGGAGGTGGTGAGCACGTTGTTGAAGTTCACGAAGATGCCCTGCGCGGTTTCGGGGCGCAGGTAGTGCAGGCCTTCCTCGCTGGCCACCGGGCCCAGGAAGGTCTTCAGGAGGCCGGAGAATTCCTGCGGCTCGGTCCATTCACCGCGGGTTCCGCAGTTGGCGCAGGCGATGTCCTTGAGGCCGTTCTCGGCCGGGCGGCCCTTCTTCTCCTCGTATTCCTCTTCGAGGTGGTCGGCACGGTAGCGCTTGTGGCAGGAGAGGCACTCAACGAGCGGGTCGGAGAAGACGTCCACGTGGCCCGAGGCTTCCCAGACCTGGCGGGGCAGGATCACGGAGGAGTCCAGGCCCACCACGTCCTCGCGGCCCCGCACCACGGACTGCCACCACTGGCGCTTGATGTTTTCCTTCAGCTCGGCACCGAGGGGTCCGTAGTCCCATGCGGAACGCGAGCCTCCGTAGATCTCGCCGGCCTGGAAAACGAAGCCTCTCCGCTTGGAAAGGGAAATGACCTGGTCGAGGACGGATTTTGCTGCCATGGGAACTCCAATTTCTACAGGGCCGCTGGGTGCGGTCCGCGGTGTCTGTGGCCCTGGACCGCGGCTGGATGCCGGGCGGGGGCGTGGGAAAGGGAAAACAGTGCAGGAAGCTGCGAGACCTAGCCTACCGGGAGCTGCCTCCGGAAGGCGCCCTCATCTGCGGAAAGCGCCGGATCACTTCCGACAGGCGCCCCGTCACCTTCGGAACGCACCCCGTCACCTTCGGAACGCGCCCCGGGGCCAGGGCAGGGTGGCCACGACGATGGAAGCGAGGGTCAACAGGGTCCCCAGGATCGTGGCAGCCTCCACCACGGTACCCGGCGTCGGCGCCAGCAGGTCCAGGCCGAGCGACCCCAGCAGCTGGCCGGCGATCATGCCGAGGCCCGTCACCAGCACCCCGAGGCTGCGCACCAGCAGCGCGCCGAGGCCGATGAACACGCACCCCATGGGCCCGCCGAGGTAGTACCACCATTCCGCCGGCAGCGGATTGGCCGGCCCGGCGACGGCCACCTTGACGGACCAGGCCACCCACAGCACGCAGGTGCCCGCGATGAAGTTCACCAGCGTGGCCGCGATCGGGGTGCCGTAGTGCACGGTGGCGGTGCCATTCATGGCCTGCTGGAAGCTCATGAGGAAACCGGCAAGGACCGGCAGGATGATCGGAAGCAGCAGCGCTGCGGGGTCGGCCGCCGCGCCTCCGGCGAAGCGGGGTGACACCGCCCAGGCGACGGCGGCGATGGTGAGGATGCAGCCGATGACCCGGATGCCGGTCACCGACTTCTTGCCCGCCGGACCGATGCCCAGGCGGTCCACAAGGAGTCCGCTGAGTGTCTGTCCGGTGACGGTTGCCACGGTGAAGAGGGCGATGCCCAGCAGCCCCACGGTGAAGGACTGCGCGAAGACAAAGAATGCACCAATGCCGCCTGCGAGCGCGTAGTACGGCGGGAAGCGGCGTTCCCGCAGCGACGGCAGGATCCGGGCGAGGCCGGCCCGCCCGCGGGGAGCCAGCAGGGACACGACGACCATCACGATCAGCCCGGTGCTGAAACTGACGACGGCGGCGGCAATGCCGTCACCGAGGCGTGCACCAAGTGCCCCGTTGATCCGTCCCTGGACGGGAATGGCAAGGCCGGAGGCCACGGCCATCGGGAGGCCGACGGCAAGCGGCAGCCGGGGTGCATGGGTCATTCGTTTCACCTTACGTCAGGCATCATTACTGGTATGAGCAACCCGGAAATCGAAGAGATCACCATCCGCGACACCATGATCCGCCTGGGCCAGCTCCTGAAGCTCGCCAACCTCGTGGAGGACGGCGTGGAGGCAACGGAGCTGATCAAGAACGGCCTGGTCAAGGTCAACGGCGAGATCGACGACCGTCGCGGCCGGCAGCTTCACAACGGCGACACCGTGACCGTGAACGGTCAGACTGTCCGGGTCAGCGCCCCCCAGACGTAAAGCTTGCTTCGCTAAAAGGGGCTTACTTGTTCAGCACCTCGTGGGTGAGGAACTCGGACACGTGCCCGATCTCCTGGGCGTTGATGCCGTGCCACATGCCGGTGTAGAGGACCTTGGTCAGCTTCACGTGCTTGCGCACCCAGCCCATCGTGTAGTCGATCTTGTCCGGCGTGATGACCGGATCCTGCTGGTCCCGGCCCCAGAACAGCGGCACTGTTCCGTCCAGCTCGGCGTCGCGGAACTCGCCGTCGGACTCCGCGTTAACCACAAAACCTGAAAGTCCGACGACGGCGGCAAAGTCAGCGGGCCGCTGCCGGAGCAGCGTGGTGGCCATGGCCATGCCCATCGAAAAGCCGAGAAGGGTTACGGACGGGTGGTTGGCCTTGACCGTGTCCAGCCAGTCCAGCACGTACGCCGACGCGTCCTTGACGGCGTCGACGGAGTATTCGATCGAGCCGGTCAGCGGGAACCAGGAAAAACCCGGGCCCATGGCGATGGGGGCGCGGACCGATGCAACCGCGAAATCGTCCGGGAGCATGTCAGCCAGGCTGAGGAGGTCCTGCTCGTTCGCGCCGTAGCCGTGCAGCAGGACGAGCAGTGGCTTGCCGGCCCTGGCTTCCTCAGGCTTGGACCACAGAACAACGGGGGCAGGAAAGGAGTCGGCTAAAGTCATGGCTCCATTCTTACAGCTACCCACTGGTAGCAACCTACGGTGGCGTGGCCGGGCGCTGGCGGTACAGGATGGAACTCCGAAGGTGACCGAACTGACAACGGTGAGGAGCGGCGTCCGGCATGGAACCCCATGAGGTGCTGCGGACGCGGCTGGCCGGCCAACAGCTGAGGGAGCCGCGGGCGGCCACGGCGGAGGAAGCCGTGAAGAACCTGCTGGCCGTCCAGGCGCAGGAGTTCCCCTATGCGCGATGGTCCCTGGCCCAGCGGACCGGTGGAGCGACGGCCGCCGATGTGGAGCAGGCACTTGCCGACGGCCGCATTCTCCGGACCCACATCCTCCGGCCCACCTGGCATTTTGTGCACCGCGATGACCTGCCCTGGCTGCGGGCCCTGTCCGCACCCCGGCTGCACCAGGCGAATGGCGGCACCTACCGCAGCACCGGGATCGACAATGAGGCGGCGTCCAGGAGCGCCGACGTGCTCGCGGAAGCGGTGGCCGGCGGGGTGCATCTCACGCGTGAGCAACTGGCCGCCAGGCTTCAGGGTGCCGGCTTCGCCGCGAGGGGACTCCTCCTCGCGTACCTGATCATGCATGCCGAAATCAGCGGGGTGCTGGCGAGCGGCGCGCCCGTGAGAAGTCCCGGCGGCGCGCTGCGGCAGACGTATGCGGCGTACGACGAGCGCGTCGCCGGGGCCGCACCGGCTGCCATGCCCTCCCGGGAGGAGTCGTTGGCGGCCCTGGCGCTGAGGTATTTCGGGAGCCGCGGGCCCGCCACAGTGCGGGACTGCGCGGACTGGTCCGGACTCACGATGACTGATGTGCGCAAGGGGCTGGCGCTGGCGGAGGAGATCGCTCCGGGCGCCATCGTTGCGGCCAGCTTCGACGGGGCGGACTTCTACCTTCGGCCGCCGGATTCCGCAGGGGAGACATTGCACGGTGGCGGACCGGGGCGGGGCTCGGAACCGGAGGGGGCCGGGAATGGGCGGCCGCAGATCGATCTGGTCCAGTGCTACGACGAATACATCATGGGCTACTCAGTCTCACGGCATTACTTCGGCGGAACCGCGCCCGCCTATCCCTTTGGCGACACTCCCATGCATGTAGTCCTGGCGGACGGCATGCTGGCCGGCTCCTGGCGGCACTCGCTGGTCCGGCGCGGGTCCGCCGCGCAGGGCTGCGAACTCGACATCCGCCTCTCCCGGCCGCTGGGAGACGCTGCCGAGCAGGCCGTGGAGACTGCTGTAGCCCGGTACGCGGACTTCCTCGAAGTGCCGACTGTCCGGGTTCCGGCGGGTTCCTGAGCTCCAGCGCGGCCTTCCGGTACAGCCGGGCGGTCCCGGAATCCTGGCGGGTTTCCTGACAGGACTAAGCTGGAATGGACACTCACCGGGAGGCTTCACCGTGTTCGACTTGTTTTTCTGGATCATCATTCTGGCCGTCCTGATTCCCATGGGCATGCGGATGTACCGGCGGTCAGTCCAACAGCGCAACCAGGGGCCCGGCCTGCCCGGACAGTACCCGGGCCAGTTTCCCGGTCAGGGACCCGACCAGTTCGGCAACCAGCCGGGCAGCCCGTTCGGAGGCCCGTTCCAGGGCCGTCCGGACAACCGGCCGCGGGACGGCTACACGCAGCAGGACTACTTCGGCGGCGGCTTGGGATTCCCCCAGCGCGGTGGCAGGGACGAACTTCCGCCCCTGAACCAGCCTTACCCGGATCAGCAGAACCCGCAGTACCCGAACCAGCCGTATCCCAACCAGCCGTATCCCAACCAGCCCGGCCCTGGCGGCACCGGCGCGCCGTCCTGGCAGCAGGGACAGGTTCCCTATGAGGACAGCCCGGAATACCATGCCAACCCGCCCCAGCCACAGCAAAATCCGTCTCCTGCCACCGGACCTGCACCCTCGACTCCCCCGCCGCCGTCGGCTCCCCAGGGGTTCCGTGCACGGAAACTGGCGGAACTGGACCAGCAGTACAGCGAAGGCCAGCTCTCCATGGAGGAGTACATGGCCCGGCGCAACGACATCATGAACGGGTAGGCCGAGGGATAGCTCCCGCTGAGCCGGAGTTTTTGTCCAGATAATGGCCGCTAACGCCCCGCCTGAGGCCATTATCTGGACAAAAACTCCAGTTATTAGGGGCAGGGAGTACGACGGCGGTGCTCGTTTTGGGCTCTCAAGCTACCGTTCGCGCTGGAAAAGGTACAGCCCGCGGCCCGCTGCTTGTGGCTGCGGGACGCGGGCTGAGGCCCGGGGCGGTCTTGACCGGCCCGAATTCAAGTTTTGATGTAAACCGAGAATCGAGTCTAGTCGATCTGCGGGAAGCCGAGGTCAATGACCGAGGTGGACGGGTCAGGCCAGCGCGTGGTGACCACCTTTCCACGGGTGTAGAACCGGATGCTGTCCGGGCCGTACATGTGGGTGTCGCCGAACAGGGAGTTCTTCCAGCCGCCGAACGAGAAGGTGCCCACCGGGACCGGAATGGGCACGTTGACGCCCACCATGCCGGCGTCGACGTCGAACTCGAACTGCCGTGCGGCACCGCCGTCGCGGGTGAAGATGGCCGTGCCGTTACCGAACTCGTTCTCGTTGACCAGCCGGACGGCGTCGCTGTACGTGTCGACGCGGACGACTGACAGGACCGGGCCGAAGATCTCGTCGTCGTACACCTTCATGCCCGGCTTCACATGGTCCACCAGGCTGACGCCGATGAAGAAGCCGTTCGAATCGAACTCCTGCGAGCGCCCGTCAACGACCACGGTGGCACCTTCGTTTTCCGCTCCCGCAACGTAGGAGGCCACACGGTCCCGGTGCTCCCCGGTAATCAGCGGACCCATCTGGGAGGCCGGATCGGTTCCCGGGCCGATCTTCAGGCCCGCCATCCGGCTGGAGATCGCCTGCACCAGGTCGTCGGCGATGTTGCCCACCGCCACCAGGACGCTGACGGCCATGCAGCGTTCACCCGCCGAACCGTAGGCCGCGGAAACGGCAGCGTCTGCCGCCATGTCCAGGTCGGCGTCGGGCAGCACCACCATGTGGTTCTTCGCGCCGCCCAGGGCCTGGACCCGCTTGCCGTGGTCGGCCGCCCGCTTGTAGATCGACTGCGCGATGGGCGTCGAGCCCACGAAGCTCACAGCTTTCACGTCGGGGTGCTCGAGCAGGACGTCAACGGCTTCCTTGTCCCCCTGCACCACGTTCAGCACACCGGCAGGCAGTCCCGCTTCGGCAAAGGCCTCGGCAATGAAGATGGCGGCCGATGGATCCTTCTCGCTGGGCTTCAGCAGTACGGTGTTGCCGCAGGCCAGCGCGCTGCCGATCATCCAGAGCGGCACCATGGCCGGGAAGTTGAACGGGGTAATGCAGGCCACGACGCCCACCGGCTGGCGCACGGAGTGGACGTCGACGCCGCTGGAGACCTGCTCGGAGCGCTCACCTTTGAGCATGTGGGACAGGCCGGTGGCGAACTCGATGTTTTCCAGGCCGCGGGAAATTTCACCCGCGGCGTCGGAGAGGACCTTGCCGTGCTCGCTGGTAAGAATCGCCGCGAGCTCAGGCTTGCGCTGGTTCAGGATCTCGCGGACCCGGAAGAAAATGTTGGTGCGCTTGGCCAGGCTGGTGGCCCGCCACGCCGGCAGCGCGGCACGGGCGGCCGCGATGGCCTCCTCGGTCCGCGCCGCCGATGCGAGGGCAACCTGCTTCTCCTGCTCGCCGGTGGCGGGGTTGAAGACGGGACCGAAGCGTTCGGCGTCGCTGACGCGGTTGCCGTTGATGAAATGCGGAATCGTTTCCAAGGGACGTCTCTTTTCGTGTTTCAGAGGGGGGAAGAGTTGGTGGCAGGCTACTTGGCGGAGTCCAGCGAGCCGTCGGCGAGCTTGATGATCATGGAGCAGTCCTTGCCCGCTTCGCCGGCGTCGATGAGCTGCTGGAACAGCTGCTGGACGTGCTTGCCGATCTCGAGCGGTGTGCCGGTGTCCTCGGCGGCGCTGATGGCAAGGCCGATGTCCTTGTTCGCCAGTTCAGTGGTGAAGGTGGGCGCAAAGTCGTTGTTGGAGGCGGCGGTGGGGACCACCCCCGGCACGGGGTACCAGGTCCGCAGGGCCCAGGAGTCGCCCGAGGAAACGGACGCGATGTCCCAGAAGACCTGCTTGTCCAGGCCCAGCCTGTCAGCCAGGACGGCACCTTCGGCGGTGGACGCCAGGTTGATGAAGAGCATCAGGTTGTTGCAGATTTTGGCCGCTTGCCCGGTGGTGGCGCCGCCGGTGGGGATGATGTTGGCTGCCATCGGGCGGATGTAGCCCGTTGCGTCTGCGACGGCACCCTCCTCCCCGCCCACCATGAAGGTCAGCGTCCCTGCCTTGGCCCCGCTCATGCCGCCGGACACCGGGGCGTCCACAAAGCGGAAGCCGGCGGCAGCAGCGGCGTCGTGCAGTTCCTGGGCCGACGCGATATCGATGGTGGAGGAGTCCACCAGCAGCGTGCGGGTGTCAGCATGGCCGAGGACGCCGTCCTCGCCCAGGTAGACCGCGCGGGCGTGCTCACCCTTGGGCAGCATGGTGAACACCACGTCGGCGCCGGCTACGGCCTCGGCAATGCTGCCGGCCGGCTTCACGCCGGCTTCCTCGGCCGCGGCGAGCGCCGCGGGGTTGAGGTCGAAGCCGCGGACATCGTGCCCGGCCTTCGCCAGGTTAGCGGACATGAAACCGCCCATGTTTCCGAGGCCGATCCAACCGATTACTGCCATTTTGCAAGCTCCTTTGCTTTGGATCCGGCCGTGCGGGCCGGAAGGTCTGTGTCCACCATCACACCCTGCTAGAGTGCAATCAAGGGGAAAAATTACAGACGGTATGTGCACCGATGCACACCGATGCACACTGATGAAAGGCTTGCCGTGGACCAGAGGCGGCTTCCCAGCCCGGACGACCTGCTGATCCTGCTGACAGTGGCGCGCCTGGGCAGGTTCAACGCGGTGGCGGAAACGCTGGGCACCACCCACACCACGATCTCCCGCCGGATCCTCGCCCTGGACAGGCAGCTGGGCGGGCGAACTCTCGAACGTAGCCCCCACGGCTGGGAACTGACCCAGCTCGGCGCGTCGGCAGTGGAGGCGGCGGAGGCCATCGAGAGCACGCTCGGATCGCTCTCCGGCCTGATCAGCCAGGACCAAAGCGCCCTGTCAGGGCTGGTGCGCGTGGCGACGACGGACGGCGTCGGAGCCGTGTTGGTCACGCCCGCGCTGGTGCGGCTGCAGCAGCAGAACCCGCAGCTGAACATCGAGATGCTGAGCGCCACGCGGAAGGTCAGCCAGAACAGATCCGGCGTGGACCTGGAGATCGTGGTGGGCCGGACCGACGTCAGCAACGCCCAGACCATCTTCCTGAGCAACTATTACCTGCGCCTCTACGCCAGCCCCGGCTACGCCGCGGAGCACGGTCTGCCGGAAACGCTCGACGACGTCGGGCAGCACGGCTTTGTCTCTTACGTTGAGTCTGCGCTCCAGGTGGCGGAGCTGGGGCACCGCTGGTCCTCACAGCTGCCCATGCCCTCTTCGAGCTTCCAGGCCACGAGTGTGTTCGCCCAGATGGAGGCAGTGCGGCAGGGCGCAGGCATCGGGCTGCTGCCGAACTTCATGGTGGCGGGGCAGCCGGGCTTCGTTCCGGTGCTCGCCGATGACTTCGAGCGCCAGCTCCCCATCTGGGCGGTGGCACGGCCGGAATCCCTCCGCTCGGCCGCGGTGCAGGCGGTCGTTGCGTCACTCAAGGAGGAAGTGAAGGCACGGGCAGGAGTGCTGGCGGGCTGACGCGGGCGCCGGCACCCCTGCCGTCAGGCCTCGGCGCAGTTCAGGAGCCCCGTCAGGCCTGGAACAGGCGCCGTACCACCTGCCCTGATGCCAGTGCGTCCAGCCCCTCATTGATCTCGGTGAGCGGCCTGGTGTCGGTGTGCAGCAGCTCCACCGGCAGCCTGCCCTCGCGCCAGTAACCCAGGTAGAGCGGGATGTCCCGTCCGGGAACGGCGTCGCCCATGTAGGATCCGAGGAGCCGTTTGCCGGCTCCCGCGAACTGCAGCGCCGGCACCGTCAGCTCAGCCGAAGGATGGGGCAGGCCGACCGAAACCACAGCTCCGCCCCGCGTCACGTGCCCGAGGCAGGCGGCGATCACGCCGGCCGAGCCAACCGCTTCGATGGCGACGTCGACGCCGTCGCCGGCGGCCTCCTTGATGAGCCCGGCCGCGTCGTCGGGCGTCCCCACCGCCGTGGCGCCGCAGTCGAGGGCGAGCTGGTGCTTGCCCGGGTTGGGATCGATGGAGATCACGCTGCCGGCCCCGGCGAGGGAGGCGGCCATGACAGCGGAAAGGCCTACCGCCCCGAGCCCAAAGACGGCCACCGATTGGCCGGCCGTGACAGCGGCCGTATTCAGCACCGCCCCCATGCCGGTGAGCACAGCGCAACCGAACATCGCCGCGACGGTGTCCGGGACGTCGTCGTCAATCACCACCACCGATTCCCGGGCCACCACGGCGTAGTCGGCGAAGGCCGAGACGCCCAGGTGGTGGTTGATCCGCTCCCCCGACGGCGTCCGCAGCAGGGCATCGCCGTGCAGCAGATCGCCGGAGTTGTTGACCTCCGCCGCCCGGTGGCAGAGCGCAGGTCGGCCGGCGCGGCACGCACGGCAGTCCCCGCAGCTCGGGACGAAGACCAGCACCACGTGGTCTCCGGCCGACACGTCAGAGACTCCGGCGCCGACGGACACGACGCGCCCCACCGCCTCGTGGCCCAGCGCCATGGGAAGGGGCCGGACCCGCGAACCGTCCACCACGGAAAGGTCGGAATGGCACAGGCTTGAGTAGGTGATGGCAACGCCCAGCTCACCGGCGCGCGGTTCCGGCCGATCCAGCTCCTGCACCACCAGGGGCCGGGCGTCCGTGTAGCTGGGCTGCTGCGGTGCAGTATCGGCCTTGGCGACGGTTGAGTAGAGGACTGCTGCTTTCATGGAAATCCTTGGTGTCGGTGAACGGGCAGCTGCCCGGCCCCGCATGGGGGTCCGGGCAGCTGCTGGTTACTGGGTGGGGAACCGGTCTACTTCTTGCTCGCCGCGAGCAGGTCGGCAGTGCCCTGGGCGTCGGCCGCGTCCACGTCGTGGAGCGAGACGCCACGGGTCTCCTTCAGGAAGAACACGGCGACGGCGGTGATGGCGCAGGCGATGAGCAGGTAGATGGCCACCGGAACGGAGGACTTGTAGGTGGAAAGGAGCGATGCGGCGATGATCGGGGCCAGCGAACCGGCGACGATGGAGGTCACCTGGTAGCCCAGGGAGACGCCGGAGTAACGCATCCGGGTGGGGAACATTTCGGCCATGATCGCCGGCTGGCCGGCGTACATGAGCGCGTGGAACAGCAGGCCGATCATGATGGACGCCAGGATAATCATGTCGTTCCCGGTGTCCATCATCGGGAAGGCGAAGAAGCCCCAGGTGGCGCCCAGGATTGCGCCGGCCATGTAGACGGGCTTGCGGCCGAAGCGGTCCGACAGCTTGCCCACCAGCGGAACGGCAACGAAGTGCACGGCGTGGGCCACCAGCAGCAGCAGCAGGATCCGCGTCGTGTCGGCCTGGACCACGGTCTTGAGGTAGGTGATGGAGAACGTCACCACGAGGTAGTAGAGGATGTTTTCCGCAAAGCGCAGGCCCATGGCGGTGAAGACGCCACGCGGGTAGCGCTTGAAGACCTCGGCAACGCCGTAGCCCTTGTGCCCGGCCTCGACCTCTTTGCGGGCTTCGAGGAAGATCGGGGCGTCATTGACCTTGGTGCGGATGTAGTAGCCGATCAGGACGATCACCGCGGAGAGCCAGAACGCTACGCGCCAGCCCCAGCCAAGGAAGGCTTCCTGGGTCAGCGTCGAGGACAGGATGAACAGCACCGCCGTGGCGAGCAGGTTGCCCATGGGTACGGCCGACTGCGGCCAGCTGGCCCAGAAGCCGCGGGACTTGCTGGGGCTGTGCTCGGCGACGAGGAGAACCGCGCCGCCCCATTCGCCGCCGACGGCGAAGCCCTGCGCGAACCGCAGGAACACCAGGAGTGCGGGCGCCCAGTAACCGATCTGCTGGAACGTCGGCAGGCAGCCCATCAGGAAGGTGGAGACGCCCACCAGGATGATGCTCAGCTGCAGCAGCTGCTTGCGGCCGAACTTGTCCCCGAAGTGGCCGAAGACGATGCCGCCGATCGGGCGGGCAACGAATCCGACGGCGTACGTGAGGAAGGCGGCGATGATGCCGTCCAGCTCGGTGCCGGCGTTGGGGAAGAAGGTCTTGCCGAAGACCAGGGTGGCAGCCGAAGCGTAGAGGAAGAACTCATACCACTCCACGACGGTGCCGGCCATGGATGCCGTGACAACTTTCTTGAGGCCTGAGGCCTTGACGTCGGTTTCCTCTACACGCCTTGCGGCGGAGCTTTCCGTACTCATTGCAAACTCCTTCGGCGTCTTCCTCGACGCCACGGGGACCGGTCGATGGCGACGGGTGTGTGATGCACACCACGAACGCCGGATTCAACGAGTATGGTCTGCCGATGAAGCAAGCTCAACGCCAAATAGTGCAGGGCCCATCTGCATTTATGCACACAAGCTGCGTTGGCGTTGTCACGGCACGGCCGGCCCCGGCCGCGTGGAGCGGGCCTGAGGTCAGTTGAGGAGGTGCGCCCTGAGCTGGGCGTTCAGCTGGCCGATCTCCGTGAGGAAGCCGTCGTGGCCGATCGGGGAATCGATCATATGGACATCCACTGTTCCAGGCAGGGACTCGGCCAGTTCCTGCGACTGGGCGGGAAAGTACAGACGGTCCGACTCCACGGCGGCCACGAAGAAGTCGGCGGTGGTCCGGGCGAGGGTCTCCTTGAGCGTTCCCCGCCCGCGGGTGACGTCGTGGCTCATGAGCGCTTCCGTCAGGGCGATGTAGCTGTTGGCGTCGAAGCGCCGGACCAGTTTGTTGCCCTGGTGGTCGAGGTAGCTCTCCACCTGGTAACGGCCGCGGCCCGCCAGGGCATCGGCCTGCAGCGGCTGTTCAGCGGCCTGGGCGTTCCTGCCGAACCGGAAATCGAGTTCGTAGGCAGACCGGTATGTGATGTGGGCAATCCGCCGAGCGAGCGCCAGGCCATCCGCGGGTTCCGGTCCGCCGTAGTAGTCGCCGCCGTTGAAGTGGCGGTCCTGCCGAATGGCAAGCGTCTGTGCCTGCGCGAACGCGATCTGTTCGGCCGTGCTCCTGGCACCGACGGAGATGACACCGCAGCGCCGCACCCGTCCCGGGAAAGTTACTGCCCATTCGAGGGCGCGCGCCCCGCCCATGGAGCCGCCCACCACAGCATGCCAGCTGCTGATGCCGAGCCGGTCAGCCAGCCGCGCCTCGGCCGCCGTGGAATCCCTCAGCGTCACCAGCGGAAAGCGTGAACCCCAGGGCTTGCCGTCCGGAGCTGTCGACGACGGCCCGGTGGACCCGTAACAGCCACCGAGGATGTTAATGGAAATGACGAAGAACCTGTCGGTGTCCGCCGGCGCACCGGGCCCGGCGAGCTGTTCCCACCAGCCCTCTTCAGTTCCCGCGCCGCCCCGGGTCACGTGCGTGTCCCCGGTGAGGGCATGCTGAACGAGGATGGCGTTGGAGCCGTCCTCGTTGAGCGTTCCCCAGGTTTCGTAGGCCAGGGTCACGTCCGGCAGGAATCCCCCGGCCTCGAGTTCCAGGCTGCCGACGTTGACGTATTGGACAGTGCCGTTGGGGACGGTGCAGTTGGGAACAGTGCCATTGGGGACGGTGCCATTCGGAACAGTGCTGCTCCCAGCCGTGCCTTGCGGAGCCTTGCCGTTCGGTACTACGGCGGCGGGTACATCAGTGCTGACAGAAATCGTCATAGGTAAACCTCTTCTACGCGCTTGCCCGCCGGCAGCTGTCCGGCAGGCCAGGTCTTCACCCGGGGCACCCCACCGCGGAAGGAGGGTTGCCGGCCAGCAAGCCGGGGCTGTCGCTGGCACTCATGACCTGTTGCCCAGTTTACGAAACAGGCGGACATCTGCGCTAAGAATGTGACGGCTGTGTGACTCCCGGCCCCTCACGGGCCGGAAGCCACACCGGTAGCACGCGAAGTCAGGCGCCCTTTGCCGCGCGGAATCCGGCGTCGAGGTCGGCCAGGATGTCATCGATGTGCTCCAGGCCCACCGACAGCCGGACCAGGCCGGGGGCAACCCCCGCCACGGCCTGCTGCTCCGGCGTGAGCTGGCTGTGCGTGGTCGACGCCGGGTGGATGACGAGGGAGCGGACGTCACCAATGTTTGCCACATGGGAGTGCAGTTCCAGGGCATCCACGAAGCGCTTTCCGGCCTCGGCGCCGCCGGCCAGCGTAAAGGCCACCACCGCGCCGGTGCCCTTGGGCCCGTACTTCAGGCCGCGCTCGTACCAGGGGCTGGACGGCAGCCCGGCGTAGGCCACGGACTCCACGTCGTCCCGGGCTTCCAGCCAGCCGGCCACGGCTGCCGCGTTGGCCACGTGGCGCTCCACCCGAAGGCTCAGGGTTTCCAGGCTCTGCGCGATGAGGAAGGCATTGAACGGGGACACCGCGGAGCCCAGGTCGCGGAGCAGCTGGACGCGGGCCTTGAGGATGTAGGACAGGTTGGCTCCCAGGGCGCCGCCTGCGCCAAGGTCCCGGGCATAAACCAGCCCGTTGTAGGTGGGGTCCGGCGTATTGAAGCCGGGGAAACGCACCTGGTCCTTGCCGAAGTCGAAGTTGCCTGAATCCACGATGACGCCGGCAATGGCGGCACCGTGACCGCCGAGGTATTTGGTGGCCGAGTGCACCACGATGTCCGCACCCCACTCGAGCGGGCGGATGAGGTAGGGCGTGGACAGGGTGTTGTCCACGATCAGCGGCACGCCGGCCTCGTGCGCTGTCCGGGCAACGCCTTCGATGTCCAGCACGTCCTGCCGGGGGTTCGACACCACCTCGGCAAAGAAGAGCTTGGTGTTCGGCCGCACGGCGTCGCGCCACTGCTCCAGGTTGTCCGGGTCTGCCACGAAGGTGACGGAGACTCCGAACTTCTTCAGGGTGTGTGCCAGCAGGTTGTAGGTGCCGCCGTAGAGGCTGGGGCTGGCAACAATGTGGTCACCGGCCTCGGCGATGTTAAGGATGGCGTACGTTTCGGCGGCCTGGCCGGAGCTCAGGAGCAGTGCCGCAAGCCCTCCTTCCAGACTGGCGATGCGCTGTTCAACGGCATCCTGGGTAGGGTTGCCGATCCGGGTGTAGATAGGTGCGATCTCGGCCAGCGCAAAGCGGTCCGCTGCACTTTCGGCGCTGGGGAAGACGAACGACGTCGTCTGGTAGATCGGCAGTGCCCGGGCGCCGGTGGCGCCGTCCGGCGCCTGGCCGGCATGGATCTGGCGGGTTTCGAATGACCATGCGTTGGACATGAGGCTCCTCAGCTGTTGGGCGTGTGCTGGTCCCGGCACAGGCCCGCGCTTGCCACACGGCGGGCGCCACGCAGCCAGGTCTTCACCCGGGGCACCCCGCCGCGGTTGGAGGGTTGCCGGCCAGCGAGCCGGGGCTCTCTTCGCTGGCACTCATGACCTGCGATCAGTGTAGGAATGGGACTGTTACGCGCACAGCTTTGTGAAGAACTTCGTCAAAGTATGGACTTTTCGCGAGGTTAGGTGGACCTAAGCTGAGAGCCACCTCACAAAGTGCCAAGATGAGGTCATGCGCATGGATCACGTCTCTTACGCCTGTGAACACGATGGCCTGGCGGCCACCACCGAACGTATCTCCTCTGCCCTCGGCGTCGAAGCCGTAAAGGGCGGGGTGCACCCCCGGTTTGGGACCCGGAACATGATCATTCCCCTGGCCGGCCACAAGTACCTCGAGGTTGTTGAGGTACTGGACCACCCGGCGTCGGACAAGGCACCGTTCGGCCAGGCCGTCCGGGCCCGGTCCGCGGCGGGCGGCGGCTGGATGGGCTGGTGCGTCGAAGTTGACGACCTCGCCCCATTCGAGGAACGCCTGGGCCGCTCCGCGGTCAACGGCAACCGCAAGTTCCCCGACGGCCGGGAGCTTGTCTGGAAGCAGATCGGCATCCTGGGCCTGATCGCGGACCCGCAGGTCCCCTACATGCTGAAGTGGGAGGGCGATGCGGAGCTGCACCCGTCCAACGCCTATGACAGCAATGTGAAGATGTCCAGCCTCACGATCGCGGGCTCTGCCGAGCGCGTGACCGAGTGGCTCGGCGAGCCCGTCGAAAGGCCGCTGGAGGATGTCGCCGTGAACTGGGTCGCCCCGCACGGAACGCCGGGCATTCTCTCGGTCACGTTCGAAACCGCAGCGGGCGCCGTCACCATCTGACGCACTCTCCGCCCTTCACTTCGGCCGCCATCAGCGGGTGCCAATGACGTCACCCGCCGATGGCGGCCGAATCACTTTTAAGGGCCGGGCGCTTCCTAGCCCAGGCCGACCGCTTTGCCGAACAGGCTGAACCCGACGAACGCGACGATGTCCAGCATGGCGTGCGCGATGACGAGCGGCATCACCCTCCGGGTCCTGGTGTAGATCCAGGCGAAGACCACGCCCATGATGGCGTTTCCAATGAATGGTCCGAACCCCTGGTACAGGTGGTAGCTGCCGCGGAGCATTGCGGACACAAAGATCGCCAGCGGCACGGACCAGCCGAACTTGCCGAACCGGTCCAGCAGGTAGCCCACCACAATGACCTCCTCCACGACCGCGTGGCGCAGTGCGGACAGTATCAGCACGGGCACCGTCCACCAGTAGGCGTCCAGACCGCTGGGGATGATCGCCGTCGTAACGCCCAGGGCCCGCCCCGCGGCGTAAAGGCCCAGCGACGGGATCCCGATCAGGGCGGCCAGCCCCAGCCCCTGCAGCAGGTCCCTGCCCGGCCGGGCAAAGTTGAATCCCAGCTTCCGGAACGCCGAGCCGGCGTCGTGCCCGCCTCCGGCCTTCGCTTGGCGCTGGTCTGTCAAAAAGTAGATCACCAGCAGGACCGGCACCAGGGCGAAGATGATGTCCAGCAGCTGGTAGGTGAGGTCGAAGTACTCGCGCGTGCTTTGCGACCTGTTCAGCGTGGACGTCCCCTGCGCCAGCGGTGCCCGGGTCATTTTGTCCAGCAGCTGCACCACGGAGTAGACGGCGGACTGGCCGAGCGACAGCCCAAGGACGATCCAGACTTCGAACCGCAGCCGACGGCGGGAGGGAACCAACATGTTCCTATCTTGCCTGCACCGGCTGGTACTTTCCTGTCAGCCAGTCGGTTCCTGTCCGGCCGCGGGCTGACCCTATGCTGGGGAACTATGAGCGCTCCCGGGAAAATCATCATGATCCGGCACGGCCAGTCGGCGGCCAACGCGGATACCTCCATTTACAACAGGGTGCCCGACTACCGGATTCCGCTGACAGAGCTTGGCCTGGAGCAGGCGAAAGCCGCCGGGGAACGCATCCGGCGCGAGCTGGACGGCCGGCAGGTGAGCGTCTACGTCTCACCGTACCTGCGCGCCTACCAGACCCTTGAGGCACTGGATCTGGGCCCGCTGACGGAGCGGGTGATCGAGGAACCGCGGCTGCGCGAACAGGACTGGGCCAACTTCCAGATTTCCGGCGACATCGAGGACCAGAAGGAACTCCGCAACGCCTATGGCCACTTCTTTTATCGCTTCCGGGAGGGCGAGTCCGGCTCCGACGTCTACGACCGGATCTCCTCGTTCATGGAGACCCTGTACCGGCACTGGTCCAAGCCCGACTACTCCCCGAACGCCCTGCTGGTCACGCACGGGCTGACCATGCGCCTGTTCTGCATGCGCTGGTTCCACTGGTCCGTGGAGTATTTCGAGTCGCTGAACAACCCCGAAAACGCCGAGGTCCGCATGCTGGTGCGCAACAGCCTGGGCAAGTACGAACTCGACACACCGTTCACACAGTGGGTGGACCGGAGGGTGGACGAAACCGTGCTGGACGCCCCGCCGGTGATTTTCTGAGCCGTCTTCTTTTCTAGGCGCCGGCCACGAGCACTTCGGTGCCGCGGGCTTCGAAGGCGGCCTTGTCGGCCGCGGAAATGCCGGAGTCGGTGATGAGCCGGGTGAAGTTGTAGCCGTCCATGGTGGCAAACGCCCGGCGGCCCACCTTCGAGGAGTCTGCGATCACGTAGGACTCGCTGGCGCGGCTGGCCAGCAGGGCGTTGACCGTAGCCTCGGCCTCGCCGGTGTTGGTGGGCCCCACCTCCGGGTCGACGCCGTTGACCCCGATGAAGGCGATGTCCAGCACCACCTTCTGCATGATGATGTCCGTGTACGGGCCCACGAGTTCATAGGACCGCGGATTGAGGATGCCGCCGGTCACCATCACCTTGATGTTGGGCCGGACGGCAAGCTGGGAGGCGATATTGATCGCATTGGTGACCACGGTCAGGGTGGGCTGGTTCGACGGCGAGTTAAGGTCCTCCCGGGTGGCCAGGATCTGCGCGAGGGCGGTGCTCGTGGTGCCGCCGCATAGGCCGATGACCATTCCCGGGCTGATGAGCGCCGAGGCGGCCAGGGCGATCTCCTGCTTGGCCACGGCGTGGTCGTCCCGGTTGTACCTGCCGGGAAGGTCGTAGGCGAGGGCGCCGGTGGTGGCGCCGCCGCGGGTCCGGGTCAGCAGCCGCCGCTTGGCCAGGCTGTCCAGGTCCCGCCGGGCGGTGGCCGGTGACACGCCGAGCCGGGTGACGATTTCCTCGACTTCCACCTGGCCGGCCTCGGCAAGGAGATCAAGGATGGCCGTCAGTCGGTCGGTGCGTGTCATGCAGGGCCTTTCAAGATCCAAAAACGCCACAAGGAAATGACGCTTTGTGATTGTATCAGACCCTGAGCGATCATCTTGCGTCACTCCCGGGGGGAATGGCACCGCCTGACACTACCGTGCCCGCACCCCTGCACGCCACACCGCGTGGGTCAGCGGCATGCCGGGGCGGTAGGCGAGGTGGGTGGCGGACGGGGCGTTAAGGACGTGCAGGTCCGCCCGGTGTCCGACGGCGAGTGAGCCCACGGCGCGTCCGCCGTCGACGTCGTTACCGGACTCGCGCTGCAGCGCCAAGGCGCCGCCGTACGTCGCCGCCCGGACGGCCTCATGGACACTCAGTCCCATCTGGAGGACGGCGGTGGTGACGCAGAACGCCATGGAGCTCGTGTAGGACGTGCCCGGGTTGCAGTTGGACGCGAGCGCCACGGGCACGCCGGCGTCCAGGAGCTGGCGGCCGGGAGCCAGCGGCTGGCGGGTGGAGAGGTCGCAGGCCGGCAGGCAGGTGGCCACCGTTCCCCGCCCGCCCGTTCCCGCGGCGGCATCCCAGCCCGACCAGCCGGCGGCGAGGTCTGCGATGTCCTGCTCCGAAAGATAGTTGACGTGGTCCACGCTTGCCGCGCCGAACTCCACCGCGAGGCCGACGCCGGCGCCGTAGCCCAGCTGGTTGCCGTGCACCCGCAGCCCCAGGCCGGCGTCGCGGCAGGCCTGCAGCACGGCACGTGACTGTTCCTCCGAGAAGGCGCCCCGTTCGCAGAACACGTCGGCCCAGCGGACGTAAGGGCGGACCGCATCCAGCATCGGGCCGCAGACGAGCTTGGTGTAGTCATCCGCATCCGCCCCGGCCGGCACCAGGTGGGCGCCCAAATAGGTGACCTCGTCCGCCACCGTCGAGGCGATCCGCGCGCTCCGGGCTTCCTGCTCGACATCGAGGCCGTAGCCGGTTTTCGTCTCGAGGTACGTCGTGCCCTGCGACACTGCTTCGGCGACCCGGCCCTGCGCCAGCCGCGTAAGGTCGTAGTCGCCGGTGTTCCGGGTGGCTTCAGTGGTGACGGCGATGCCGCCGGCGCTGTACTCCTCCCCTGCCATCCGGGCCTCGAACTCCGCCGTCCGGTCGCCCGCGAAAATGAGGTGCGTGTGGGAGTCCACCCAGCCGGGGAGCACGGCCCGGCCGCCCGCGTCGACGGCTTCGTCGGCCGCGGGGGCGGCGGAGGCCTGGCCGATCCACGAGATCCGTTCACCCTCGATCACCACTGCCGCATTCTTGAGGACACGGTGCTCCGCGTCCTGGGTCATCAGTTCGGCGATGTTGGTGATCAGCGTGCTCATGGATCCATTCTTCAGCGCCGGATGGACCAGCGCGTCGCAGCAAGCGCATCCGCCGTCCGGGATACCGGACGGCTGCCAGTGTCCTGCCCCGCGTGTCCGGCACTCTGTCCGTCACGGCCGTTCGGGCCCGCCAGAATCTGGGCCGCGGCCAGTTCCGCGATTCCGGACGAGGTCTGGAAACCGTAGCCGCCCTGGCCGGCGAGCCAGAAGAACCCGCGGGCCTCGGCGTCGAACCCCACGACAGGCACGCCGTCGGCCGCCTCGGTGCGCAGGCCGGTCCAGGCCGTCCGGACGGTTCCGATCCCCAGCGTCGTCAGGGTGTTGAGCCGGGAGATGAGCCGCTCCACGTCCCCGGGACGGGGACGTGCGTCCTCCGCCGGGCTGGCCACGTGTTCCGACGGCGAGATCAGCACGTCGCCGCCTTCCTTGCGGAAGTAGAAGGAGTCGTCTGCGGCGGCCACCATGGGGCTGCCTTCCGGCAGCGGACGGCCGACGCCGACAATCGCTGCCGTGCGCCGGTAGGGCTGCAGGCCGATCTTCTCGACGCCGCTCAGCACCGCAAGCTCGTCGGCCCAGGCGCCGGCCGCGTTGACCAGCACGCCGGCGGAGAAGCCTTCCTGCCCGGCGCCGATCTCCCAGCCCGATCCCAGCCGCTGGGCCGAGTGGACGCGGGCGCCGGTGATGATGTCCACGCCGGCCGCCTCGGCACGCGCCCGGTGCCTTTCCAGCAGCACCGGGGCGTCGCACCCGAAGGACCCGGTGTCCAGGCCGGCGGCGGAGAAGGATTCGGGCTTCAAAGCCGGGCACAACCCGAGCGCTTCGTCATGGCTGATCAGGCGCATCTCGCCGCTGGCCTCGGCGCGCACCGTTTCGTCGTCTCCGATGAGCAGAAAGCTCCGCGGCGACAGCACGGGCCGGGACTGTCCGGCGTCGTCCGCCGCGATCAGTTCCAGGGTGCGGACGGTCAGTTCCTGCACCACCGGCGGGCCGTAACTGGGTATCAGCTGCCGGGCCGAACGCGAGGACGTGTGGTACGCCAGCTGCTGCTCCGCCTCCACGAGGGCCACGGTGCATTTGCCGGCCAGCGCGGAGGCAAGGGACAGTCCGGCAATCCCGCCGCCCACAATGACTACGTCATACGTTGATGCCATGGGCACAATCCTTACAGATGGCCTGACTTTACAGGTGACCGGGACCTACGCAGCCACCGCGTCCCTGCTCTTGATGAACGCCTGGACGCAGGTTTCGACGTCGTCTGCGCTGTGCGCGGCGGACAGCTGGACGCGGATCCGGGCGGCACCGCGCGGCACCACGGGAAAGCTGAAGGCGGTCACGTAGACCCCGTGCTGGAGCATCTGGTCGGCCACCTGCGCTGCCAGGACGGCGTCGCCGAACATGACCGGCACGATGGCGTGCTCGCCGTCCAGCAGTTCGAAGCCTTCCTCCGTCATCCGGCGGCGGAACAGCTCCGCGTTCCGGAACAGCGTGGCCCGCAGCTCGCCGGAGGTCTGCACGAGTTTCAGGGCTTTGATGGTGGCCGCCACGATGGCGGGCGCGAGGGAGTTCGAGAAGAGGTACGGGCGGGCCTTCTGCCGGAGCATGGCCACCACTTCGGCGCGGCCGGACACGTAGCCGCCCGAGGCGCCGCCCAGCGCCTTCCCGAAGGTGCCCGTGAAGATGTCCACGCGGTGGGAGACGCCGGCATGCTCGGGCGTCCCGGCCCCGGTGGGTCCCATGAAGCCCACGGCGTGGGAGTCGTCCACCATCACCAGGGCGTCGTGCTTTTCAGCGAGGTCGCAGATGGCCTCCAGCGGGGCGAGGTAGCCGTCCATGGAGAAGACGCCGTCGGTGACGATGATCTTCCGCCGGGCATCCTTCGCTTCCACGAGTTTCGCCTCCAGGTCGGCCATGTCCTGGTTGGCGTAGCGGAACCGCTGCGCCTTGCACAGCCGGATGCCGTCGATGATGGACGCGTGGTTCAGGGCGTCGGAGATGATGGCGTCCTCGGGCCCGAAGAGGGATTCGAAAACGCCGCCGTTCGCGTCGAAGCAGCTGGAGAACAGGATGGTGTCCTCCGTGCCCAGGAACTTTGAGACCCTGGCTTCGAGTTCGAGGTGGAGGTCCTGGGTGCCGCAGATGAACCGGACGCTGGCCATGCCGAAGCCGCGCTCATCCATGGCGGACTTGGCCGCCGCGACGATTTCGGGGTGGTCGGCCAGGCCCAGGTAGTTGTTGGCGCAGAAGTTCAGGACCGGCGAACCTGATTCACCGATCTGCCCGGCGGTGATGTGGCTGGCCTGGGCGGAGTCGATGTGGCGCTCCGTCTTGTAAAGGCCTGCGGTGCGGATGTCGTCAAGCTCTGCGCGGAGCTGGTTTTTGATGGCTGAGTACATGGCGGGTTCTCCTCGGCTGGGAAACTGTCAAAAACGGGTGTGGAAGGGCGGGGACCCAATTTTGGGGCCCGGATTTCAGGTCAGATTTCCGACCAGTCGAGCACCACTTTGCCGCCGACGCCAGCCTTCGCGATTTCGAAGCCCTTCTCCCACTGGGTGGCCGGCAGGACGTCCGTGACGACGGCGGAGATGCTGGCGTGCACGGCGGGGCTGGAGGACAGCATGGCGCTCATGGCGTACCAGGTCTCGAACATCTCGCGGCCGTAGATGCCCTTCAGGGTGAGCATGTGCGTTACAACCTTGCCCCAGTCGATGTCGATGGACTGGCTCGGAAGGCCCAGCATGGCGATGCGTCCGCCGTGGTTCATGTTGTCAATCATCTCCGGCAGCGCCGTGGGGTGGCCGGACATCTCCAGTCCGACGTCGAAGCCCTCGCGCATGCCCAGCTCCCGCTGCGCTTCCCGGACCCGTGTCTTGGAGACGTCAATGGCCAGATCCACGCCGAGCTGCCGGGCCAGCTCCAGGCGCGGGGCCGAGACATCGGTGATGGCGATCTTGCGGGCGCCGGCGTGGCGGGCCACGGCGATGGCCATGAGGCCGATCGGCCCGGCTCCGGTGATCAGCACGTCCTCCCCCACCAGCGGGAAACTCAGGGCGGTGTGCACGGCGTTGCCGAAGGGGTCGAAGATGGCACCAAGTTCCGGCGTGACGGACGGGTCCTGGTGCACCCAGACGTTCGTCTCCGGGATGACAACGTATTCCGCGAACGCGCCGTCCCGCTGCACGCCCACGCTGACCGTGTGGATGCACATCTGCCGGCGGCCGGCGCGGCAGTTGCGGCAAATGCCGCAGACGATGTGGCCTTCCCCGGACACCCGGTCGCCCACTTTGACGTAGCGCACGTCCTCGCCTGTGGCCACCACCTCGCCGTAGAACTCGTGGCCGGCGATCAGCGGGGCCTCGATGATGCCCTGCGCCCAGGCGTCCCAGGACTGGATATGCAGGTCCGTGCCGCAGATGCCGGTTGTATGCACACGGATCTTGACCTCGCCGGGTCCCGCCTCGGGTTCCGGGCGGTCTGTCAGTTCAAATCCGGCGTGGGCGCCGGCCTTATAGAGGGCCTTCATTGGCTTCCTTACGTTCGGCATGCGTGGCATGCGGGGAATTCTCCCTTCATTAGAGCGACCTTCGACCCGTTAGCACAAGGGCAATTTTCTCAATTGACGATTAAGGAATCGCTAAGGAATAGGATGAGCGCATGGAGATCCACCAGCTCGAAATGCTGCGCGAGCTTGGCGCGCTCGGAAGCGTCAAGGCCGTAGCCGACACCCTGCTCGTTACGCCCTCCGCCGTGTCCCAGCAGCTTGCCCAGCTGCAGAAAAGCGTTGACGTGCCGCTGACCCGCAAGGAGGGCCGGAACCTGGTCCTCACGGAGGCAGGCCAAGTGCTCGCTGATGCGGGTGCCGCGGTCGTCAGCGCCATGGCCGACGCGCGGATGGCTATCGGCGCGTACCACGGCTCCACGGTGGCGCCGGTGACGGTGAGCGGGTTCCACAGCGCGGGGCAGGCGCTGTTTGCGCCGCTGGCCCGGCTCCTGGACGGCCCCGACAAGCCGAAGGTGCTGCTCTCCGACGAGGACGTGGCCCAGCAGGATTTTCCCGCGCTGACGGCGAGGTACGACCTCGTGCTGGCGCACCGGATGGACCACAGCCCCAAGTGGCCGGAGGAACGGGTGGCGGTGATACCGCTGGCGCATGAGCCGCTGGACGTGGCGCTGCCGGCCGGCCACCGCCTGGCCGGGCAGGCGACGCTGACGGCGTCCGACGTCGTCGGGGAACCCTGGGTGACCAGCCGCGCCGGCTACTCCCCCGCGGACGTGCTGTCCGCCGTCGCCGCGGTGTCCAGCCGGGAGCTGAACATCGTGCACCGCATCAATGACTACTCCACAGTGGCGGCGCTGGTGGCCTCGGGAAGCGTGATCGGCCTGCTGCCGCGGTATACGGCGCGGCCCGTACTGAACCCGGACATTGTGCTGCGGCCGCTGCACGGAATCAGCACCCGGCGCCGGATTGATATCCTGGCCCGCCCGGAAAACCTCAAGCGCGCGTCGGTGCGGGTGGTGTGCGAAGCGCTGCAGGACATCATGGCCCGGCTCAGCCACGCTTAAACCCAACTGGTTTAAACCCAACTGGGTCGCAGTTGTTGTCGTTTTGAGCACTCAAAACGACGTTAACTGCGACCCAGTTGGGTGGAGTACTCAGGCGGTGACGCCGAGCTTCTCCAGGATCAGCTCGCGCACGCGGCCGGCGTCGGCCTGGCCGCGGGTGGCCTTCATGACGCCGCCGACGATGGCGCCGATGGCCTGCACCTTGCCGCCGCGGATCTTCTCCGCAACGTCGGGCTGAGCGGCCAGGGCTGCGTCGATGGCTTCCAGGAGCGGGCCGTCGTCGGACACCACGGCGAGGCCGCGCTTCTCGACCACCTCGGCCGGGGTACCTTCGCCGGCGAGCACGCCATCCAGCACCGCGGAGGCCATCTTGTTGTTGATCTTGCCCGCTTCCACCATCTTGCTGAGTTCCACGATGGTGGCCGGCGTGATTCCCAGCTGGCCGGGGTCGACGTCGGCGTTCTTGGCGCGGCCCACGATCTCGCCCATCCACCACTTGCGGGCCACGGAAGCCGTGGCGCCGGCGGTAATGGTTTCCTCGATCTCGTCCAGCACGCCGGCGTTGACGACGTCACGGAACTCCAGGTCCGAGTAGCCCCAGTCCTGCTTCAGCCGCTTGCGGCGCTCGGCCGGCGGCTCAGGCAGGGTCGCGCGGATCTCCTCCACCCACTCCCGGGAGGGAACGACGGGAACCAGGTCCGGCTCCGGGAAGTAGCGGTAGTCGTCGGCGTCGGACTTTTCCCGGCCCGACGTCGTCGTGCGCGTGTCCTCGTGCCAGTGGCGCGTTTCCTGGATCACCGGCTCGCCGGAGTCCAGGACGGCGGCGTGGCGCTGGATCTCATAGCGGACGGCGTGTTCGACGGCGCGCAGCGAGTTCACGTTCTTCGTCTCGGAGCGGATGCCGAAGCGCTCGCGGCCGTGCGGGCGCAGCGAGACGTTGGCGTCGCAGCGGACGTTGCCGCGTTCCATCTTGGCATCCGAGACGCCGAGGTTCTTGACGATTTCCCGCACGGCGGCAACGTAAGCCTTGGCGAGCTCGGGGGCGCGGGAACCGGCTCCCTCGATCGGCTTGGTGACGATCTCGACGAGCGGAACGCCTGCACGGTTGTAGTCCACCAGCGAGTATTCGGCGCCCTGGATGCGTCCGGCCGAGCCGCCGAGGTGTGTCAGCTTCCCGGCGTCCTCCTCCATGTGGGCGCGTTCGATCTCGACGCGGAACACGGTGCCGTCCTCGAGCTCGATGTCCAGGTAGCCGTCATACGCGATCGGCTCGTCGTACTGGGACGTCTGGAAGTTCTTGGGGGTGTCCGGGTAGAAGTAGTTCTTCCGGGCGAAGCGGCAGGACTCGGCGATCTTGCAGTTCAGCGCCAGGCCGATCTTGATGGAGGACTCCACCGCGGTCTTGTTCACCACCGGCAGGACGCCGGGCATGCCCAGGTCCACCTCGTTGACGTTGGTGTTGGGCTCGTCACCGAACACGTTGGGCGCGGAGGAGAACATCTTGGTCTTCGTGTTGAGTTCAACGTGGACCTCGAACCCGAGGACGGGATCGTACTTCTCCATCGCTTCTTCGAAGCTGAGGGTTGCATCGGTGGTCATTATTTTGCCTCCTGGGTTTCGGCAAGCTCAGCCAACGACGGAGCCTTGTCCAGCAGCGGGCCGCCCCATTTCGCTTCCAGCAGGGATTCCAGGACAGCGCCCACCCGGTAGAGGCGGGCGTCCTCGCGGGCCGGTGCCAGCAGCTGGATGCCGACGGGCAGTCCGTCCTCGTCGGCCAGGCCGCCGGGCAGGGACAGGCCGGGGACGCCGGCCATGTTGGCGGGAATGGTGGCGACGTCGTTGAGGTACATCGCCAGCGGGTCATCCAGCTTCTCGCCCAGCTTGAACGCCGTGGTGGGCGCCGTGGGGGAAATCAGGACGTCGGCCTTGGCGAAGGCAGCCTCGAAGTCGCGCTGGATGAGCGTGCGCACCTTCTGGGCGGAGCCGTAGTAGGCGTCGTAGTAGCCGGCGGACAGCGCGTACGTGCCGAGGATGATGCGGCGCTTGACCTCATCGCCGAATCCTGCGGCGCGGGTGGCGCCCATGACACGCTCGATGGTGAGCGGCGGCTCCTCGGGGAGCACGCGCAGGCCGTAGCGGACGCCGTCGAACTTGGCCAGGTTGGAGGAGGCCTCCGACGGCATGATCAGGTAGTAGGCGCCCAGCGCGTACTGGAAGTTGGGGCAGGACACCTCAACGATCTCCGCACCCGCTTCTTTCAGCAGCTCCAGGGATTCGTTGAAGCGGTTCTCGACGCCGGCCTGGTAACCCTCGCCGTGGAGCTCCTTGATGATGCCGATCTTCATGCCGTCCACGTTGCCGAGGCGCGCAGCGGCCACAAGGTCGCCCAGCGGGTCCGGCAGGGAGGTGGAGTCGTGCGGGTCGTGGCCGCCGATGACCTGCTGCAGCAGCGCCGAGTCCAGGACGGTGCGGGAGACGGGGCCGATCTGGTCCAGCGAGGACGCCATGGCGATGGCGCCGTAGCGGGACACGCCGCCGTAGGTGGGCTTGACGCCAACGGTGCCGGTGACGGCGCCAGGCTGGCGGATGGATCCGCCCGTGTCCGTGCCGAGGGCCAGCGGTGCTTCGAAGGCTGCGACGGCGGCTGCCGACCCGCCGCCCGAACCGCCGGGGATGCGGTCCAGGTCCCACGGGTTGCGGGTGGGGCCGAAGGCAGAGTGCTCGGTGGAGGAACCCATGGCGAACTCGTCCAGGTTGGTCTTGCCCAGGATCGGCATCTTCGCGGCGCGCAGCTTCTTGACGACGGTCGCGTCGTACGGGCTGTGCCAGCCTTCGAGGATCTTGGAACCGGCCGTGGTGGGCTGGCCGATGGTGACAATGAGGTCCTTGACGGCGATCGGAACGCCGGCGAGTTCGTGCAGCTCCTCGGCGGCCTGCCCGCCTGCGGCACGGATGGCGTCCACCTCGGCGGCGACGGCGAGTGCCTCCTCGGTGTTGACGTGCAGGAACGCGTTGACGCCGCGTTCTCCCCCGTCAACGGCGGCGATCCGGTCCAGGTGCGCCTGGGTGACCTCGACGGCGGTGACCTCGCGGGCGGCGAGCTTCGCGGCCAGCTGGGCTGCGGAGAGACGGATGAGTTCCGTGCTGTTGGTTTCAGTCATGGTCTAGTCCTCATCCAGGATTGCCGGGACCTTGAAGCGGTCTGCGTCTGAGTCCGGAGCGCCGGAGAGTGCCTGCTCGGCGGTGAAGGTGTGGCCCACCTCGTCCTCGCGGAACACGTTGCTCAGCGGAATCGGGTGCGACGTTGCGGGAACACCGTCACCTGCGGCCTCACTCACGGATTTCACCGCGTCTACGATGACGGCAAGTTCGCCGGCCATCCTGTCCAGCTCTTCAGCACTCATCTCAATGTGCGCAAGCCGCGCTAGGTGCGCGACGTCGTCACGGTTGATCGCAGCCATGGATCTCCCTGCAAGTTCGGAATGGGTTTCCGGACTAGTCTACTGTCACGTTGCCCTGCCGCTTTCCGGCTATTCAACGCCAAATGGCAGTTCACGGCGGTGTTTTGCACAAACACTGCCGCGAACTGCCATCTCGGCCTCCGGACCGGGCGGGAGGACGAGCCTTAGTGGATGCCGATTGCTCCTGTCAGGATTCCTACTCCGAGCATTACCAGGGCTACTACTGCGCTCCTCCAGAGGACCTTCTTGTGGTGGTCGCCCAGGTCTACCTTGGCCAGGGAGACCAGGAGCAGGATGGCGGGAACCAGCGGGCTCTGCATGTGGAACGGCTGGCCGGTGATGGAGGCACGGGCCATCTCGGCGGCGCTGATGCCGTAGTGGGCGGCGGTCTCGCTCAGGACGGGCAGTACGCCGAAGTAGAAGGCGTCGTTGCTCATGAAGAACGTCATGGGGATGCTGAGCACGCCGGTGATGACTGCCATGAGCGGACCCATGCTGGACGGGATGATCTGGACCAGCCAGGCGGACATTGCTTCAACCATGCCGGTGCCGGTCAGGACGCCGGTGAGGACTGCGGCGGCCATGACCATGCTCACAACGGCGACGATCGACGGTGCGTGGGCCACGATCTGCGCGGCCTGATCCTTGACGTGCGGGAAGTTCACCAGCAGGGCGATGGCCGAGCCGACCATGAAGACGTACGGCAGCGGCACGAGGTCGGCGATGAGCATGCCCATGACGGCGACCGTGAGGGCCAGGTTGAACCACTGCAGCTTGGGGCGCAGGGTCTTGCGGTTGGGGTCCAGCGCGGTGTCCGCCATGGCCGTGTCGCTGTCGTCCACCAGGGTCTCGGTGCGTTCCAGGACAGCCACCGACGAACCGCCGGCGGGGCCGCCCGTAGCGGGAACAGGTGCGGTGCCGCGGCCCGAACCACCGTGGCCGGAACCGGTGCGGCCGCCGCCGGCGGGAGCTCCGCCGTCGAACCCTTCAGCGGTGAACTGCTCAGCCGTGTTCGGCGTTCCCCAGATTTCCGGCTGCGTGGTGCGGAGGCGGTTGCGCTCCTGCAGGCCAAGCACCCAGGCGAAGACCAGGACGACGGCGAGGCCGGCGACCAGCGACGGGATCATGGGGACGAAGACTTCGTTGACGTCGATCTTCAGGGCACTGGCGGCGCGGGCCGTGGGGCCGCCCCACGGCACGATGTTCATGGTGCCGTTGGCCAGGCCGGCCACACAGGTGAGCACCACAGGGCTCATCTTCAGGCGAAGGTAGATCGGCAGCATGGCCGCGGTGGTGAGGATGAAGGTGGTGGAGCCGTCGCCATCGAGCGACACGGCAGCAGCCAGGAGCGCGGTGCCCAGGACCACCTTGGCGGGGTCATTGCCGAGCTTGCGCAGGATGAACCGGACCAGCGGATCGAACAGTCCGACGTCGATCATCAGGCCGAAGTAGATGATGGCGAACATCAGCAGCGCGGCGGTGGAGGTCATGGACTTCATCGAGTCCATAACCATGTCGCCGATGCCGAGGCCGGCGCCTGCGAACAGACCGAAAACGGTGGGGACAATAATCAGCGCCAGCACTGGCGTCAACTTCTTCGTCATGATCAGCACCATGAAAACCGCGATCATGGCGAATCCAAGTAATACCAGCACAGCCGGCTCCTTCTAAGTGAACAGCACCACCCCGGTGTGATGCGTACTACAGAGACTAGAGTGGCCCCGATCACGGCAGTGCCTTTGGCTCAATTGATTGGCATACTGCTTATTGGGAGCATTTTGCTCATTCTGCTCACACGCCCCGCTGCCGGCCCAAGCCGCCCTGCAGCCCGCCCGATCCATTAAGGAGTGCCATGACGAGGCCCGCCGGCAGGCTTCCGCTCAGGTTCTCCACCCAGACGCTGCTCCTGCAGCTGGGCGTGGTGCTCCTCGTCGTGCTCCTTAGCGGCGCTGTGCATGCGTGGCTGACGTTCGAACGGCTGGGCCGCGAGGCGGAAAACCAAGCGCTGACGCTGGCCCGGACCGTGGCCTCGGACCCTACCGTCCGTGCCAACGTGCAGGCCATCAGTCGGCAGCCCGGCACTCCCCCGCCCGCGGAACTGAAGGCCGGGCCGCTCATGGCGGTAGCCGAGGGCGCCCGGGCCAGCACCGGAGCCCTGTTCGTGGTGATCACCGACGAAACAGGGCTGCGGCTGGCCCATCCCGACGCCGACCGGCTGGGCGAGCGCGTAAGTACGGACCCGTCCGAAGCGCTTGCCGGCCGCGAGGTGACCACCCGCAACACCGGCACGCTGGGCCCGTCGGCCGGGGCGAAGGTCCCCGTGTTCGCACCGGGTCCCGGTTCCGGTTCCGTGGTGGGCGAGGTCAGCGTCGGCTACTCCACCGAGTCCATCGGCCAGAGCCTCGCCCGGGACATCGTGCCGATCGTGCTGACAGCGGCCGGCTCGCTAGCCGCCGGTGTCCTGGCGTCCTTCCTGCTCCGGCGCCGGCTGCAGCGGCTCACGCTCGGCCTGGAGCCGGAGGAGATCGGGGCGTTGGTGCACGACCAGGTGGCGGTCCTGGAAGGCGTGGACGAGGGGGTGGTGGGCATCTCCGCTGACGGCCGGATCAGCGTGTTCAACGCCGCGGCCCAGCGCCTCCTTGGCCAGCCCGACCTTTCCGGCCAGCTCTGGCAGGACGCCCCGGTACCGGCCCGGCTCAAGGCCCTCACCCTGCCCGACGCCCGTGAGGGCGAGGCCGTGGAACTGGTGGCCGGGGAGCAGGTTCTGGTGGCCAGCGCCCGGAAGGCGCTGCACCGCCGCGAAGACCTGGGCTGGGTGGTCATGCTCCGCGACCGCACCGAGCTGCAGCACCTGACCCGGCAGCTCGACGCCGTGGGGACCATGTCCACCGCACTGCGGGCGCAGCGGCACGAGTTCGCCAACCAGCTGCACACGATCGCCGGGTTCATGAGCATCGGCCAGCATCAGCAGGCGCGCGATTACCTCGAAAGGCTCGCCGCTACAGGCCCGCTGAAGTTCCCCGTGGACCAGGCCGAACTGCTGCAGGACCCCTACTTGCAGGCCTTCATCGGGGCCAAGGGCGTGGAAGCCGATGAGCGGGGGGTATCGTTGCGGATCGGGCCCGAAACCCTGGTCCGGGGCCAGGTGACGGAGCCGCAGGACGTCACCACAGTCCTCGGAAACCTGATCGACAACGCGGTCAACGCGGCGGTGGCCGGTACGGCCGCCGATCGCTGGGTAGAGCTTGAGCTGCTGGATGCGGAGGGCGACGGCGGGGGCACCCTGCACGTCGTCGTCGCCGATTCCGGCGACGGGCTGCCAGACGGCGGCGACCCGGAGGCGGTGTTCGCCGAAGGGTTCACGACGGCGGGCGGCAGTGCCCTCCAGGGACAGGTCCGCGCCGGCGGCCAAGGCCTGGGCTTGGCGTTGGCGCGGCAACTGGCGCGGCGGCGCGGTGGCGACGTTACAGTGCTCGAACCCGGGAACCGTGGTGGACCCGGTGCGGTGTTCATGGCCACGCTGCCGGGCACCACCACGGCGCGCAAAGACTGATGGGCGTGCAAGGACGATGAATACCGGACGGAAGGACGAGGATGTCTGAGGATTTCAGGGTGCTGATCGTGGATGACGACTTCCACGTCGCCAAGCTCCACGCCGCCTATGTGGACTCCGTGGCCGGGTTCCTGGCGCTGCCCCCGGCGGGTTCGGCGTCGCTGGCGCTGCAGTCCATCCACAGCCTGCGCCCGGACCTCGTGCTGCTGGACGTGTACCTGCCGGACGCCTCGGGCCTTGACCTCCTGCATCAGTTGGACGTGGACACGATGATTCTCAGTGCGGCGTCGGATGCGGCGTCGCTGCGGACTGCGTTCCGGCGCGGCGCACTCGGGTACCTGCTCAAGCCCTTCACGGCCGAATCCCTGTCGCAGCAACTGCGCTCGTATGCCCGGTACCGGCGGATCCTCGGCCAGCCCGGTTCCCTGGACCAGGACACCGTGGAGCGGGCGAAGCGGGCGCTCATTCCCGGTGACGTCTCGCCGTCCGCCAAGCCGAGATCCGCGACGGAGGCTGCTGTGCTGGAATCACTGGTGCCCGGCGAGCAGTACTCGGCGGCCGACGTCGCCCGGCGGGTTGGCGTGTCCCGGGCCACCGCGCAGCGGTACCTGTCCTCGCTCGCGGATGATGGCGCCGTCGAGATCCAGCTCCGCTACGGCACCACCGGGCGGCCCGAACACCGTTACGGCCTCCCCCCGCAGTAACCCTCGAAACAGCGCGAACTGGCAGGTAACGCCCTCAAAACCGGGATTTGAGGGCATCTGCTCCCAGTTCGCGCTGCAGGCGGGGAAGTTCTAGCTGGCGCTCTTCTGCGCGACGAGCTCGATCTCCACGAGCATTTCCGAGTCCAGGAACGGCAGCACGTGGACCAAAGACAGCGTGGGACGGATCTCGCCGAAGACCTCGCCGTGCGCACGGCCGGCATCCTCCCACTTGCTGATATCCGTCAGGTACAGCTTGGACTGCACCACGTCGGCGAGCGCGAATCCGGCGTCGGCCAGAACGGTTTCCAGCTTCTGCAGGATGAACCGGGTCTGCTCGTAGAAGTCGCTGCCGACGATGCCGTTCTCGCCGCTGGCAGAGGTGGCAGAGATGTAGAGCGTGTTGTCCACCTGGACCGCGCGGGAGTAGCCGAGCTTCTGTTCCCAGACCGAGCCGGTGCCGAACGTCTTGCGCATGCTGCTGCGCCTTTCACTAGGGGTTTTAAGTCGGCTCCACTCTAGGCGGGCTGGACGTCCAGCCTGAAAACCAGCAGCTTTATGTCGGTGCCGGGCACATACCAGTCGCGCTCGGACACCCGGCGGAAGCCTGTCTTCCGGTACAGCCCGTGGGCGCTTTCCCAGTCCCCGCCGGTGGTCAGTGCCACGGCACGGATCCCGTCCAGCGATCTGGCGTGCGCAATAATCGCTTCGACCATAGCTAAGCCGGCGCCGCTGCGCTGCACGGCCGGATCCACCACCAGCATGCGAAACTCAAGCTCGTCGTCCAGCGCGATATCGGCATACTTCTCACCGGCCAGCGCCAGCGTTACCGAACCAACGATCGTGCCGGCGCGCTCCGCCACCCAGATGGTGGCTTTCTCCGCTCGGGCGGCCACGTCCTGGATCTGCTTCATGTACGGGTGATCCGCGTCGTCGAAGTAGCCGGCCGCCAGGTAAGCGTCCCTGGTGATGCGGGCGATGGCCGCAAAGTCGGCGGGGACGGCGGGACGGACGGTGATCTGCGGCTGCACCCGTCAATGGTAGTGCCGTCCAGCCGATGCTCCCTGCGAAACAGCTGTTTCCGTGACTGATCTATCAGGCCCGCGTAGACGCACGCAGGATGGCCAGTGCTTTGTTTTTGGGTGTAGACCCGCAGTGCCGGCAGGACCATACTTCCTGCACCACATGTTCAGCACCATTCAAGGCGCATCGGAATGAAGGGAAGGGCCATGAACGAGGATGAGGCTCCGCGACTTACCGTCGTGCAGCCCGGACAAGGCAGAGAGGCAACGCTCGGCGGCATCGGCATAGTGTTCAAGCTCTTTGGCGAGGACACCAACCAGCAACTGTCCATTGTGGAGCACCCGTTCCCAGTCGGCGCCCTGGTGCCCCCGCACATCCACACCCGCGAAGACGAATACTCGATCGTCATCGAGGGCGAGATAGGGTTCCGGTCCGGAGACCGCGAGGCAGTCCTGGGCGCGGGCGGGTACATCACGAAGCCACGGAATGAACTTCACACCATGTGGAACGCCGGAAAGGTGCCCGCCCGCATGATTGAGGTGATCAGCCCGGCAGGATTTGAGCACTTCTTCTGGGGCGTTGCCAACCACATCGAGGCCGGACTGCCGGACCCCGAGACGGTCGAGAAACTCGCGGCCCACTTCGGCCTCCGCTTCGCCGAAGCGCCCTGGCTGCCGGACATCATTGCGCGCTACAACCTGACCCCGCCGCGGATGTGAACCCCCGGGCTGCATTCGGCCCGGGCAGCGGCGGATGCGACCTACAGCGGGAACCTGCCGGACATCTCGAGGGTCCCCGCGCACGTCCAGGCGGACAGCCGTTCCTCGGCGGAGGGCCCGCCTTCAAGCGGGCTGGTGAGCCGGGGGCGCCGCACCCAGCAGCCGGCTTCCTCGGCCACCAGCGCGCCTGCGGCAAAGTCGTGCTCGTTCAGGCCCCGCTCGCCGAAGGCATCGACCGTTCCGTCCGCGACCATGCAGAGATCCAACGCGGCGGAGCCGAGCCGCCGGACATCGGCGAAGCCGTCCACGACGCTGCCGAGCGCCGCGAACTGCTCCGCGCGCACCTCTGGGTCATAGCTGAAGCCTGTGGACAGGATCTGGCCGGTGCGGCCGGGAACCGGGCCAGTGAGCTGGACCCGCTTCCCGTCCTGCTCCAGCCAGGCGCCCTGGCCCCTGGATGCGTAGTACACGCGGCCCAGCGCGGGGGCATGCACGACGCCGGCGAGCCACACGCCGTCGGAATCGGCAACCGCCACTGAGGTGGCGTAGTAGACGATGTTGCGGATGAAGTTGGTGGTGCCGTCGAGCGGATCGATGGACCACCGCAGCCCGGTCGGCTGCTCGGGGCGTGTTGTCCCGTGCTCCTCGCCGGTGATCGCGTCGCCCGGGCGCGCGCTGCGGATTGCCGTGCGCACCGCTTCCTCGGCAGCAACATCGAAGGCGGTGACCCAGTCGCCGGCCTCGCCCTTGTTGGCCACCGTCCCCGAGTCCAGGGCGCCGTTGCTTCGTTCGCCAAGCACCATGGCACCGGCAGCCGCGGCGGCCTTGGCCACGGCGAGGAGCCCGGGTACGTCCAACGGGCTTGCGGTATCGAGCGTCATTCGGAATCCTCTTCGCTCGGGGCAGGGGTTGCCTCAGGATCTTCGGCTTCGGCTTCAGCAGCAGCGCCATCCCCGTCAGTCATGGCGGGCCCGTTGGCCAGCAGTTCCCGGAAACCGTCCTCGTCCAGGACGGGCACACCCAACTGCTCGGCCTTGTCCCGCTTGGTGCCGGCGTTGTCGCCGGCCACCAGATAGCTGGTCTTCTTCGACACCGACCCTGCTGCCTTGCCGCCGCGGACCAGGATGGCCTCCTTGGCCTCGTCGCGACTGAAGCCTTCCAGGGTCCCGGTGACCACCACGGTCAGCCCCTCGAGGGTGCGCGGCGTGGACTCGTCACGTTCATCCTTCATCCGGACCCCGGCTGCCGCCCAGCGGTCGATGATTTCAATGTGCCAGTCCTCGGCGAACCATTCCTTGAGGGCCGCGGCGATGGTGGGGCCGACCCCATCCACACCCGCGAGCTCTTCCTCGGAGGCCTGCTGGATGGCGTCCATGGTGCCGAAATGGTTGGCCAGCGCGCGCGATGCGCGGGGGCCGACGTGCCGGATGGACAGCGCCACCAGAACGCGCCACAAAGGCTGGGTCTTGGCCTTTTCGAGTTCCGTGAAGAGCTTCCCGGTGGTGGCTGTCGGCTTGGACGGCGTCTTGGCCGTGCCCTTGCTGTAGAAGTACGGCACCAGCTCGAACTCTCCGGTGGGAACGCCCTTGGACCGCTTCTCGCGCCGGATCTTCACCGGTTCAAGGTCCTCCGGCGTCAGGTCAAAAAGGGCCGCCTCGCTGACCAGCGGCGGGACCTCAGGCTCCGTCGGCTGGGTCAGCGCGATCGCCGCCTCCCAGCCGAGCGCTTCGATGTCGAATGCTCCCCGGCTGGCAACGTGGAACACGCGCTCACGCAGCTGCGACGGGCAGGACTTGGCGTTGGGGCAGCGGATGTCCACGTCGCCTTCCTTCCCGGGCGCCAGCGGCGTGCCGCAGGACGGGCATTCCGTGGGCATGACGAAGTCACGCACCGGCGGGTCCTGCTGGTCCCGCAGCGCCAGCACCGGGCCGACGATCTCCGGAATGACGTCGCCGGCTTTGCGGAGCACCACAATGTCGCCGATCTTGACGCCCTTGGCCTTGACCACGTCCTGGTTGTGCAGGGTGGCCATTCCCACGGTGGAGCCCGCCACCTTGACCGGTTCCATGATTCCGAACGGCGTAACCCGGCCGGTGCGCCCGACGTTCACGGCAATGTCCAGGAGCTTGGTGTGCACTTCCTCGGGCGGGTACTTGTAGGCGACGGCCCAGCGCGGAACCCGCGTGGTGTAGCCCAGGGCGCGCTGGGTGGCGAAGTCGTCGATCTTTACCACGATGCCATCGATCTCGTGGAGCAGGCTGTGCCGTTTGTCCCCATAGTTCTCGATGAACTTCAGCACCTCTGCCGGGCTCCCGAGAACCTCGAAGTACGGACTGACCGGCAGCCCCCACTCCGCCAGTAGCCGGTAGGTCTCAGACTGGCTGGCGGCCTGGAGGCCCTCGCGCGCGCCGATGCCGTGGACGAACATCTGGAGCGGGCGCTTGGCGGTTTCTGCCGGGTCTTTCTGGCGGAGCGAACCGGCCGCGGCATTCCGCGGGTTGGCCAGCGGCGCCTTGCCCGCTTCAATCAGTGCCTCATTAAATTCGGCGAACGCCTTGGACGGGATGAACACCTCGCCGCGGATTTCCATTTCGGCGGGAAAACCGCTGCCGCTGAGCTGCTGCGGGATCTCCTTGATGGTGAGCACGTTGTGCGTGATGTCCTCGCCGGTGGTGCCGTCGCCGCGGGTGGCCGCGCGGACCAGCTTGCCGTCCCGGTAGAGCAGGTTCACGGCGAGGCCGTCTATTTTCAGCTCGGTCAGCCAGGCAGCCTCCGGATTCCCGGACTTGGCCACCCCGGCCTCCGCCTTGGCGATCCAGGCCTGGAGTTCCTCAAGGGAGAACACGTCCTCGAGGCTGTACATGCGCTGGAGGTGTTCGACGGCGGCAAACGCCGCGGACACTTCCCCGCCAACCTCCTGGGTGGGCGAATCATTGGAAACGAGCTCCGGATGCAGCGCCTCGAGTTCCTCCAGCCGGCGAAAGAGAGCATCGAACTCGGCATCCGAAACGAGCGGCTCGTCCTCCTGGTAGTACGCGAACCGGTACTTCCGGACGAGGTCCGCCAGGTTCTGGTACTCATCCCGTACCGACTCAGAGGGAGTGGCTCCCGGCTCAAGCTGGTCAGTTGCGGTGGCTGCGCTGTCTGTGCTGGAGGTCTGCTCTGTGCTGGATATCTGCTCTGTGGGGCCTGATGGTGTGCTCACAGACCTATCTTGCCTTACAGCCCCGACATTTTGCCGCGGCCGCGGGCCTCCCGTGACGGGGATGCCGGGTATGCCGGGCCTCCCGTGACGGGGATGCCGGGTATGACGCGTATGCCGGGTATGCCGGGTATGCCGGGTATGCCGGGTGCCAATCTAAACCGGCGCCGGCGAAAGCCTTTACCAGTGACCGGGGCGGTTCCGGCTCCACAGGGCGAAGGCCAGTCCGCCCAGGCCCACCAGTAGCACGCCGCCCATGACGGCGAACAGGCCGAAGATGCCGAGGCCGGACCCCTTGTCCGCGACTACGACGGCGGCGGCCTGGCTGGCGGCGGGGGTGGCGATCGGTTTGGTCCAGCTGGACTCTGCAGAAGACACAGACGGCGCAGAAGACTCGGACGACGACGGGCCCGGGCTGGCAGAGGGGGTGGTCACGGGCCGTGTTGCAGCGGGCACCGCGGCCACAACCCCGGCATTCGCTGCCGGGACGGCGGCGGGAGCAGGCACGGGTGTGACGGGTCCAGGAGCCATGCGCATCGCGGGCGCCACGGGCTGCACCGGCGCCGCAGGCGCAGCCGGTCGCACCGGCTGCGCGGGCGCCGGAGCCGGTGCGACCGGCGCCTTCTGGGCCGGCGGCGGCGCAGGGGCATTCGTCGGAACGGGCGCCGCCGTCGTCGGCGCCGGGGAACCGGACGACGGCGGAGTCACAGGCGCGGGCGACTCCTGGCACGGTCCCTCCGGCAAACAGGCTGCCTGGGCAGCTCCGGCGGCCCCGGTCATCACCGTGAAAGCCAGCATGGCAGCGGCAGTTCCGGGCACTAGCGCGCCGCGCAGAAGAGGAAGACGGATCATGGGGTAACCTTTGCAGCCGCGCGGGACCCTCCCCCGCCGAGTTTTGTCCCGGGTATCTTCCTACAGTCCCCCGCGGCGCACCAAATTAACCAATACTCAACTACTGCCGGTTTTCCGGCGGCAGCGCGATCTGGAGCTTGCGCACCTTGCCCCTGCCGATGATGTAGCCGCGGCCCGGAATGAAGCCGCCGCCGACGCGTCCGAGTGACGTGTTGAGGAGGCTGTCGCCGTCGATGTCGCCGGGGTTAATCAGCAGTCCCCTCCTGCCCGACTTGAACGGCTGCGCCAGCGACCAAGCTGAGGACCAGGTGGATGTTTCGGATTCCCCCACGACCCACTGGTCGGCTTTGATGGACGCCGCGACGAGCCTTTCGATGCCTGACTCGGCCAGGGTTCCCGTGAACTCCGTGAGACCCTCGATGAAGATGGCAACCTTGCCCGGGTTGGCCGATGCGTGGTCCGTGAGCGCTGCCACCGCCTCCTCGACGTCGTCGGCCCCCACCAGCGAGCGGTCCCACACGGGCAGGGACGCCACGGCGGACTTCCTGGCGGCAAGGTACACCAGTTCGGTGCCGGGGTTGGACCGGCGCAGCGCGTAGGCCAGGGTCACCAGGGCAACGGTCCGGCCGGCGCCGGGCGGGCCGGACAGCAGCAACGGGCCCTTGGCCATGAGTGTGGCGGGCTGCAGCGTTTCGTCGTCCACGCCGACCACCGGAAGGTCCGGCAGGCCGGCAGGCAGGATGTCCAGGTCGATCTGCTCGGGCAGCCGTTCAATCCGCGGGGCCCTCTCCACGCCCTGGCGGAGCATGGCCTCGCTTAGTTTGTGGACTTCGCGCGCCTGCAGGGCCAGGTTGGAGTTGCCGCCCAGGACGGCGAGCTGCACCTCGTGACCGCCCAGCAGCCCGCGCCCGGGAGGCGAAGCCTTGCCCAGGACGTCCTTAGGCACGTCCATGGTGAGGTAGTCGTCCTCGGCGGACAGCCGGAGTACCAGCCTCCGCTGGATGGAGGCAAGCAACGACGCCGGGACGGAGTTGGGGCGGTCACCGGTAACAACGAGGTGGATGCCCAGGGGACGGCCGTCGGTGGCCAACTGCAGGAAGAGGTCCCAGAGACCGGAGAGCTTGCTGTACTCATAGGCCTCGCGGAAGGCCGACATGCCGTCGACCAGCACGAAGATGCGCTTTTCGTCCGGCAGGCCGGCAAGCGTGCGGTACTCCCCGATGGTGGAGGCCCGGACCTCAGCGAAACGGTTCGCCCGGTCCTCGGCGAGGTCGCTGAGCCAGCGCAGCAGCCTGCCCACGCGTTCGACGTCGTCGCCGTCAATGATCCCGCCCACGTGCGGGAGTTCTTCGAGCATTTTGAGCCCGGCGGAGCCGCAGTCAATTCCGTAAACGTGGACGGGGCCGCCGCGGGGCGTGACGGCAGCGGCGATGGCGATGCCCCGCAGGGCCGCGGACTTGCCTGAACCGCCCGTGCCGTAGATGGCCATGTTGCCGTCTTTGTCCGGTTCGTAGAAGACGGTGGGCTGGTCCTGGCGGGCGGGGTCGTCCGCCACGCCCAGCAGGAGCCGTTCGTCGGTGCGCGGGTTCGGCAGCAGCGAGAAGTCGTAGGTGGTGGCCAGTTCGTTCAGCCACGGCTTCCGCGGCGGTTCGATGGCCAGCAGGTCCGCCGCGGCGATGACGTTGGCGGTCATCCTGGCGATGTCGTTGGGCCCGGCCGGTTCGTCCTGCACTGCAGTGTCGGCGGCCGGTGTTTCCCAGGCAGGACCGGACCCGAAGGCCATTTCCACGATGTCGATCTGCGGACGCTGCGGGCGTTCGGTGGTCCAGCCGCCGGCGTAGCCGGTCTGAAAACCCTGGATGCGGCCCGGACCGGTCTTCGCCGCGCCGCGGCCCGGGATGGAGGGGTCGAAGTAGGCGGCGTCCGGCACGCCCAAGATGTCCGTCGCGTCGTCCTCGTCGGCCATTCGCAGCGCCACCCGAAGGTTCGTGTTGGCGCGCAGGCTTTCCTTGATGACGCCGGCGGGGCGCTGGGTGGCGAGGATCAGGTGCAGCCCGAGGGACCGGCCGCGGGCGGCGATGTCGACGACTCCGTCCACGAACTCGGGCACCTCGGTGGCCAGAGCAGCGAATTCGTCCACCACGATCACCAGGTAGGGCGGGGCCTCGGGATCCGCCTCGCGCTGGAGCGAGAGCAGGTCCTTGGCTTTTTTCCTGTTGAGCAGGTGTTCCCGGTAGTGGAGCTCAGCCCGCAGGGACGTCAGTGCGCGGCGCACCAGGTGCGGCGAGAGGTCGGTGACCAGGCCCACGGTGTGCGGCAGGTGGACGCAGTCGGCAAAAGCGGCGCCGCCCTTGTAGTCCACAAACAGGAAGCTGACGCGGTCCGGGCTGTACGCGGTAGCCATGCCCATCACCCACGACTGCAGGAACTCGGACTTGCCGGCGCCGGTGGTGCCGCCCACCAGCGCGTGCGGCCCCTCGTTCTTGAGGTCCAGGTGGAGAGGTTCCACACCCTTGGAACCCACCAGGGCACGCAGCGAGCCGTTGTCCTTGCGGTTGGCGACGGCGGTGGAGCGGACGGAGTTGTTCTCCTGCCAGCGTTCCGCCACGGCCTGCGGATTTTCCAGGAAGTCCTTGCCGATGAGAGTCGCGTAAGAGACGGCGCGGGGCAGGTTCGAGTCGTCCTCCAACGGTTTACCGGCGTCGACCACGGGCGAGAGCATGCGGGCCAGCTGGCCTGCCAGTTCGGCGTCGAGGCTTTCACAGCTCACGGGGTAGGTGTGGCGTCCCAGCCGGACCTGGCCGGTGGTGTTCCCGTGCTCGCCGTCCACCGCAAGAAAGTCACGGCAGGCGGCCGGAAGGGATTCGACGCCGGCGGCCACCCAGAGGACGTGGACCCCGGTATCGGGTCCGCGCTCCACGAGCCGGGTCAGCCGGCCGCGGTCCACCGGCGCGTCGTCCTCGACGATGACTAGGACCGACGGCAGCACCGGCGCCGGAACATCCGCGGTTTCTTGGGGGATGCCCGGGCGGTGCGCGGGACCCTGCGCTGGGCCGTGCGAACGCATAGCAGTTTCCCGGAGTTCCACGAGGTCCTCGAGCCGGGACAGCAGGCTGGTGCCGCCTGCCGAGCCGGCAGCCAGGTGGTCGCCGCTGACCGGGCTGTGGCTCGAGCCGACGTGCGGCAGCCACTGCAGCCAGTTCCAGCGTTCCCGGGACCGGGCCGAGGTGATGGCGGCAACAGCTACTTCCGCCGGTGAATGCAGGCCCACGAGCTGGAGCACCACTCCCCTCGCCACGTCATCGACGAGTCCGCGCGGCCCGGCGAGGCCGAACGAGCCGGCGGATCGCAGCTGTGAAACCACCGGCACGCCCTCGATCTGCCGGAACTGGTCCAGGCAGCCCTCGATCTCGCGCCGGTACTCTGTCTCGGTTTCCGAGGTATTCGGCTCCTCGAACGGAATCCGGGACGGCACTGTGCCGAGCCCGAACCGGAGCGCCAGGAACCCGGAGTGCTCCGGTCTGTGGGTCCAGAGCAGCGGACCCAGTTTGTAGATGGAGTCGACAGTGTCACTGACGGACGGCGCTTCCTGGAGCCGAACCGCCCGCTCAACGCGCTGCAGCTCGGTGGTGTCCTGCCGGAAGGCTGCCATGGCCGCCCGGAACTGCTTCAGCTGTTCCTTGCGCTCGCGCTGGCTTCGCAGCCTCTGGTCCACGTAGTGGCCCACAAGGAAGAGCGGCATCATCAGCATGAACAGTACTGACGTCATGCTCTGGGTCACCGTGAACAGCACCGCGCCCATCATCAGCGGGGCGATCAGCATGATGTATGGGAAGGGGTGGTGCTCCTGCCGCTTGGGTCCGGCCGGGGGCACGCGCTTGGCCGGGGCGAACCGGGGGATCACGCGCGGGGAGCGGTTGAAGTCCACCAGGGGCGACGTCGGAGCTGCCGCGCCGCTGCGCGCCAGCGGCACCACGGTGAGCTCGGTGTCTCCCAGCGTGACGGTGTCCGAGGAGTTCAGCGTGGCACGGGTGACCGGCAGGCCGTCCATCTGGAGGCCGTTGGCGGAGTTCGTGTCGACGATTTCGATGCTCTCCCCCACGGTGATGCGGGCGTGCCGCTTCGACGTCAGGGGGTCTGAAAGCCGGACGTCCACGTCCCGGTCCCGTCCGATGTAGCTGGTGCCGGAGGGCAGGGAAAATTCCCGTCCGACGTCGGGCCCCGAGACTATGCGCAGCGTCGCCGCGGCGGGGCCGCGGTCTGCGGCCGGGCCGGCGTCGTTGGGGTTCCCGAACTGGTCGCTGACCTGGGTGAGCGAAACGACCGACCCGGGCCGCAGTCCCGACTCGAGCAGGTTGTCCGTCCGGTCCAGGACGATGCCGCGCATGCCGCCGGCAACGAATGCCTCGTCGATCCGGAGCGAGAGGTTCGGCGGAGCAGGCTGCTGCCGCCGCGCGGGGTCCGCCGTCCACAGCTCGGTGGCGATGTCCGCGACGGTAGCGCGGCCGTCCACGGTGACTGCCAGGTCCTTAGCCTCGGCGGGATCCCGGCGCAGGGTAAGTCGGATTCTCATGCTTCGCTGTCTCCGCGCATCTTTTCCAGGAGGTGCAGGTCGCTGGCTGTGACCAGGTGTGAGGTGACAGCGTGCTCGACGAGCCGTGCCCGGCGGTTGGTGGCCAGCTTGCCGCCGCCTCCCCGGAGGCCTGCCACTCCGGCACGGTCCAGTTTGTCGCACACGTTGTCGAGCTTCCGGTTGAACCGGGTGAGGGCCCAGCCCAGGGTCCGGGCCGCCTCTGCGGAGGAGGGAATCGCGGTGAATCCGGTGCCTTCGCGCCGGAGCATGGGTTCAGCAAGCGACACGATGAGGGCTTTCTGCGAGTCCGTGAAGACCACCGGGCCGATGGTGGTGTCACCGCCGCTGGTTTCGCTGCTCACCTCCTGCCGGAAAGACGGCGTTTTGAGGTGGACGGCGAATTCATAGGTGGTGGGTCCGGCCGTGAAGATGATGTTGGTGTGGCTGAAGACGAGCGGCAGCCGGGCTCCGGGCGAGAGCCAGGCCTGCATGCCGCCGGATCCGTCGGCCACCGTGGCGGAGAGGCGGCTGCCCACGTTGCTGAGCCACCAGATGCCGTCATACCTGGCGATCTGTAGGAAGCGTCGGTGCAGGTAAGGGTTGTCGTCGACTTCCAGGTCGCCCTCGCGGCCGATGTTGAAGATGTCCTCGTCGGTGGGCTCGTACCACTCGCCGCAGAAGTCTATGGCCAGGTCTCCCATGTTTCCCTGTCTTGTCGTTGATGCTGTTTGATGGCGGGCAGCTGTTGACGCCTTCCGCGTCTTGCCGCGCCGGTATTAAAGCTGCCGGGGTGTTAAGGCTGGCGGGCTACAGGCAGGCGATGGAATCCTCGCCCGCCGGTGATGCGGTTCCGTCGCTGCGGACCAGGATGACTTGGACGCAGGTTGGTTCCGCCGGATTCGCGGTGACGTCCACCCGGGTTGCCGACGTCGACAGATAGCTTCCGCCGCCTTTGACCGTTTTGATCCGCCATTTGTACATGTCCCCCGGCTTCGGCTGCGGGTTGGTCCAGGTGAAGCGGACCTTCCCCTGGGCGCCTGCGCTGCCGGCCAGTTTGGCGACGTCGGGCACGGACCCGTCGTCGACGGCGTCGGCGGGCGGCTTGCTGACCGTCTCGGTGGGCCGGGCCTGCGGCTGCGGCGCAGCTGATGCCACCACGATGCCCACGATGACGGCCAGCACCAGGAGCGTTCCGCCGGAGATGGCGAGCCACAGGTTGCGTTTCCCGTGATCGGCCGGCTGGTCCGCCGCCTGACCCTGTACATCGTCCTCCGCGGCCTTGGGCCGGTTGCTGCGCAGGACCGTGGCGCCTGCCCAATCGTCCGCGGCAGGTGAAGTAAACGGCGCAGGCTCCCTGGCCGGCGCGGTACCCGCCGCCGAAAAGGTGGCCTGGGGCGCCAGGCGGCCCGGCCCCGGCGTCGGTGCAGCGGTCCCCGGGGCCCGCCCCGGGAGGGTGCCCGCGGCAGCTCCTCCGCCGTCCAGCGGCTTGGTGCGGGCCGGGAACGTCGGGGCGCTTCCGGTCCGGTCCGGGTCGATGGAGGCGACGTTGCGGACGCGCGTTTCCTCGACGCCGTCGTCCAGGTCCACGTCCTCCTGGCGTTCCTCGAGCACCTCGAATGGCGTCACGGACAGGTTGAGCTCGGCCTGGATCCGCTGCAACGCAAGGGCGAAAGCGTGGGCCGACGAATAGCGTGAGGAGGGCGACTTGGCCATTGCCGTGGCCAGGGCCAGTTCAAGGGATTCCGGCACGTCGGCGCGGCCCAGGCGCGGGACGGGCATGCTGGTGATGCGCGAAATGAGCTCGCGCTGGGAGTTGTCGGCCCCTGGCAGCACGAAGGGTGACCGTCCGGCGAGCAGTGTGTACAGCGTGGCGCCGAGGGCCCACACGTCCACCATCACGCCGTCGACGTTGCCGTCGCGGAACTGTTCGGGCGGGGACCACGGGATGGACATCCCCGCGTCCTCATCAACATCGCCGGCCAGCGTGCCGGAGATGCCGAAGTCGGTGAGTGCCGGGCGGTTGTAGTCCGTGACCAGGATGTTGGCGGGTTTGATGTCCCGGTGGGCAATGCCGGCCCGGTGCGCCGTCTCGACGGCGGACGCCACCTGGATGCCGACGGCCAGGACCTCATCGACGCTGAACCGCTGCCGGCGGTACCGGACGTCCAGGCTGGGCCGTGAGCAGTACTCCATGGCCAGGTACGAATGCCCGTCCTCGGTCACCTCGGCCTCGAAAATGGTGACGATGAAGGGGTGCGAGGACAGCTGGGCCATCAGGTTGGCCTCGGACTCGAACCGGCGCCGGGCGCCCTCCGTCTTGAGGCCGGACAGCAGCACTTTAACCGCCACCTTGCGGCGCGGCCGGTCCTGCTCGTAGAGGTAGACGTCAGAGAAGCCGCCCGAGCCGAGCAGGCTTACATAGCTGAAACCGGGGATGCGGGGCGGTGGGGCCGCCGGCCGCTTGGAACTCACAGGATCTCCTCAAAGCGCAAGGAAACGTCATCGCCGAGCTCTGCGATGTCGCCGTCCAGGACAATGGCCATTTCATTCTGGGCAAGGCGCCGCGGCGGCTGGCCTTCGCGGACCAGCACGGTGCCGTTGGTAGCCTTCAGGTCGCACAGCATCACGTGCCAGCCCTCCAGCCGGACCTCCACGTGCGACCTCGAAATGTCGCCGCCGGGGCTGGCCACCTGGACCAGCCGGGGCATGGTGCCGCCCTGGACCCGCGACACGGACGGCTGCCGCCCGATCACAATCGACTCGTCCAGGTCGATCAGTTCTCCCGTGGACAGCCGCAGCCGGCCGAGCCTGGGGCGCGGCACCTGGACGGCCACGTCCGGTAGCTGCATCCCGCAGGTGAAGCATTGGCTGCTGGTGGGAGGGTTGGCATGGCCGGCGGGGCACACCCGGGCCAGCACGAGCGGCCCGTTGCCTGCCACTGCGCTCTTTCCGGGTTCTGCGCCCCGGCCGCCTTCCTGTCCCGCCTGCTGCGCTCCGGAGGCGGGGAGCTCGCTCTTGAGGATGGTCTGACCGTCGTGGTCCCCCTCCGCCACCCCGTGCGGCTCGGATGCGGGCATGGAGGTGAACGACGGCGGGACCTGGGGCCCTGCGGACGACGCCGGGGCGTCAGGCGCTGAGAATGAGGGCGGCACCGGGCGTACGATGAACGGCGTCGAGACATCCGGTGCTCGGAACCGCGTTGGGACCTCCGGAGCTGCGAACTGCGTCGGGACCTCCGGTCCCGTGGCACGGTCGCCTCCGGTTGCCCACGGCACCGAGTCGATCAGTCCTGCCTGCGAAGGGGCCGACGGGGGCACCGGGGCTGGCACCTCCTGAGTCCCGGTTTCCTCGTTTGCTGGTTCCTGGCCCGCGGTCCCCGGAACTGCCATCTCCGGAACCGCGGTCTCCGGAACTGCCACCTCCGGAACCGCGGTCTCCGCAGTGGCCGGCGTACCGCCGTCGTCGTCCTCGCCGGTCCGAACGGCGGCGTCCTCGATGCTGCGCACCACGGTTTTGTCCCAAAGATGGTCGTACGAACTGGTGAATTCGGTGGCTGAACCGGTGAGTTCGGCGGCGGGCTCGTGCTCATCCGCCTGGGCCGCCGGTGCCTCGATCGCAGGCACAGCAGCCTCCGGTTCCTCCGGTTCCTCTGCCTCGACGGAAGCGTCCTCGGTGAGTCCCACCATGGTCTCAGCCGACACTTCGGAGTAGGCGGCCTCAGCCTTCGGAGCGGCGGGAAGCTCGGCGGCAGTATGGGTGCCGGCAGGCAGGGCGCCAGCCGGCTCGGCAACGGCCGGCAGAGCACCGCACGATCCGGCAACACTGACCCGCAGTGACTGCAAGAGGACGGCCCCTTCCACCACGGGCAGCTCTGACAGTAGAGAAGCCGACCCGGCCGGCGCCGAAACGCTGAACCACTCGGGGGCGTCCAGCCACCGCTCGGTCCAGGTGGTGACGTTCCTGCCGTCGAGGTTAACGGGACCCGACGGAAGCTCGACCGTCAGGTCGATGTCGCCGCGCAGGAATACCCGCAGTGAGTCGCTGAACGCGATGATCCCGAACCACGGGCTGGCGGACAGCGGTGCACCGAATCCTCCCGTCACGGCGTGCAAGACCTCGGCAGCGTCGGGGCTTTTCTCCAGCAATTCCCACACTGTGCTGACCAGCGGCGCCGGGGTGGCGGGGTCGAGGATCACCGCAGTTCCCGAGCGGATGAGGCCTAGCCATCCGCCGGGGACATAGCTAGCTGCGGCCATTGACAGCATCCTCGCTTCCGGCACGCGGCAGCGTGTCCTCCTGTTCCGCGTCGGCGGCCGTCCGCGGTGCGGTCGTGGCCACACCGGCCTCATTGAGCACGTTCCTGGCATCGACCACGATCACTGTGATGTTGTCCCGGCCTCCGCGCCGCAATGCGGCCTGGATCAGGGCGTCCACCGCCTCCTGCGGGTCCTCGACAGTGCTGAGGACGTCCAGGATCTGTCCGTCCGTCAGTTCCCCGTTGAGCCCGTCCGAGCACACCATCACCCGGTCGCCTTCCTCTATGGGCAGGAGCCAGTAGTCGGCCTCGGTCTCGTCGCCCGCGCCCAGCGCGCGTGTCACCACGTGCCGGCGGGGATGCACCGCAGCCTCCTCGGCCGTGATCTCGCCGCTCTCGACGAGCTCCTGGACCTCGGAGTGGTCCACGCTGACCTGGCTGAGCCGGCCCTGGCTCAGCCGGTACGTCCGGGAATCCCCGATGTTCATGACCAGCCAGTAGGGAACACCCATCTGTTCCACCACCACCACGCCGCTGAGCGTGGTCCCTGCCCGCGAGCCGGTGGCGGAACGGATCGATTCGTCGGCGCTGGCGAGGTACTGCTGCACAACCCCCGCGGTGGCCGTCCGCTCCCCCGTGGCCAGCTGCGGCAGCTGTGCCAGCGCCCGCACGCACATGCCGCTGGCCACCTCGCCGGCTTCATGGCCGCCCATGCCGTCCGCGACGGCGAACACAGGATCCGAGGCAATGTAGGAGTCCTCGTTGAGCTCGCGGCGAAGCCCACGGTCAGTGCCATAGCCATAGCTCAGCTTGAGGCCGGGCTCGCTGCCGGTCCCTGGGGTTCCGGCCGCCTGCTGTGAATTCATGCCTGTCCTACGTTGAAGGTGCGGTCCCCGAAATGAACTGTGGTTCCGGGGCTGACAAATGCTGGTACGCCCGGCTGCAGCGCCGTGCGTATGCCGTCGGGTGTGGTGATGGCGCTGCCGTTGGTCGAGTGCCGGTCGGTTATCCAGACCCCGGTGCCGTCCGTGAGCAGGTGGAGGTGGGTCTTGGAAATGGTCCGGCCGGGGTCCGGAACCGGCAGGAGCTGGGCCTGCGATTCTCCGGCAGCCGGGGCAGGGTTCCGGCCGATCAGGACGCTCCGCTCCAGGCGGAAGTCGCGGCCGTCGTCGAGCCTGATCCGCAGCACCGCCTCGGGGGCCGCCTGGCGCGACCCGCCACGCACCTGGGTGCGGTCCATGGCGTCATCCGGATGGACGGCGCTGACCGGATGGTCGGTGGCGTCCGGGGCTGCAGGCGGTACCGGCTCAGCGGTGGTTCTGGAGGCAACCGGGGTGTTGAAAGAAACCGGGGTGTTGGAAGAAACCGGCGTGCGGGAGGCAACCGGGGAGGCCACCTGCTGCACCGGGGGCAAGTCCAGCGGCGCGAAACTGTACGGGCCTTCGATGCCGCCAGTGGCCACGGGGTTGCGGCCACGAACGACGTCGAACGCGAGGGTTTTGGCGGCGCGGTCATGCCATCCGCGGAGCTTGCCGTTCCGGTCCCACGTGTTGGAGAGCACCACCACCACAGCCCAGGCAGTGCCAAGGAGCAGCAACGGCCCCACGATGAGCAGGGCGGCGCCGAGCAACCTGAAAACAACCAGCAACACTGCGGCAAGGACGGCCAGCAGGATGCCTGCCCCGGTCACGATGCCCCGAAGGAACACAGCACCGAGGCCAGGCGCATACCCGTCCTTGTCAGCACTGCGGATGCCCATGAGCTGGTTGCCGATGGTGTTGCCGGAGCGGCCCTCGACACTTGCGACGATAATAGCGTAGGCCAGCACCAGTCCGGCGCCGATACCCGACAGGATGGCAAGCAGGCTTGTGTCGTAAATGATGAGTCCGGCGCTGCGCGTGCTGGTGATGCCCGCGAACCCGAAGGACAGCAGAACGGTCAGGATGGCCACCGGGGCCAGCCAATCGAGGACGGCAGCGCCGAGACGCTTGCCCGGCGCCGCTGGAACCAGCGTGAGCGTGCCTGACATGTCCGTTCCTTCCCCCTGCCCTACCGGGATGGTACCGGGAATCGGACCCGCTTGCCTCCCGCCCAGGCCGGGCGGTACTCCCGGATTGCGCGTGGCTCCCCGGTCAAGCAGGGCTCCCCGGTCGAGCAGGGCTCCCCGGTCGAGCAGGGCTCCCCGGTTAGGCAGTGGCGTCCCGCACGCGCCGCAAAAGCTTGCTCCGGCGCGGACAGGCTGCCCGCAGCGCGGGCACTGCCCGGAGATCCCGGCAGCCCCAGATCCTCCGGCACCTGCGGGTCCCCCGCCGGTTACAGGTGAAGGGTTCACCGGCGGAACCCCCGTGCGGCGAGTGCGGTCCGGGCCTCGGCCAGCAGCGACCGGGGCGAGAACCGCGCCCGCTGCCGCCGCCAGAAGCCGACCGTCCCGGTCATCTCCTTGAGTGAGCCATCCACCACGTCCCAGTACTGACGGACCTCATCCTCGCTCGGCTGCCCGGCCCCGAAGATGGAGGCGTCAGCCCGGTGCGCCAGCACGGTGGTGGTGGCGCCGGTGGCGGGAAACGCCTCGGCAACAACCGCCGCGGTTTCCCGCCTGGTTGCGCGGCTGTCCACGGCGGCGCCCATGTCCGTTGCCAGGCTGAGGACCTCGTTCCAGCCGCCGCCGACCCGCTGGGCAGGATCGCCGCCCGTAAAGCGGGCCTTCCGGCGCCGGGACTTCAGCAGGGCGATGAGCAGCAGCGGCAGCGCGAGGATGCCTACGGGAATCATGGCGATGCCGATGGCCGTGAGGATGGGACCCCACAGCAGCCAGGGATTGTTCTTCTTCTCGTCGGCGTCGAGCGCGTCGGGAGAGGAGTCCGGCGGCAGGTCGGCGGGTTCCTGCGGCGGGGGCGGCGGCTGCAGGACCTGCGGCTTCGGCTTGGACTTGCTTTCCGGGTCGGGCGGGATGGGAACGTTGTCCTTGGGCGGTGTGGGGTCGAAGGCCACCCAGCCCACCCGGTCGAACGCCACCTCCACCCAGGCGTGGACGTCCTTGCCCATGATCTTGACTTCGCCGGCTCCGTTTTCCGGGCTCTTCGGATCGGGGTAAAACCCCATGACCACGCGCGAGGGGATGCCCCGGTGCCGCAGCATCAGGGACATCGCCACGGCATACTGCTCATCGTCGCCCAGCATCTGCTTTGCGGTCAGCAGGTCGCGGATACGCCCCGCTCCGTGCCCGGAGACGCTGGGAAGCTGCCCGTCGGCAATGAGCCCGTTGCTGAAGGCCCCCTTCTTCTGGAAATGGGCCTCGATCTGCCGGACCTGGTCCACAGCGGTTGGGGCGTCCGCGGCCAGGTCGTTGGCCTGGGCGCCCACCACCGGCGGCACGTCGCTGGTGTCCGGAAGGCTGATCCTGGCGAAATCGTATTGCGTCAGCTGCCCGTGCTCCAGCTTCACCGGGTCCGAGACCTGGACAGTGTAGGAGTCACCCCGGGACAGGCCCTGCCTGGTCACCGCGGTGTCGGTTCCGGAGTTGAAGTAAAGCCCTGAAGCAGCGCCGGACGAGCCCTGGCCGAAGCTGAGTCCGGTGGTCTTCCGGCCGCCAGGAACGAAGTACCCCTGGTAGTCATCAATGGTGATGTCCAGGCTGTAGTCATTCGTCGGGACCGTGTCCGTGGCGTCGGCGAGTGTGTTGATTGACTTCGCGTCACCGACCTTGCTGAAGCTGCCGGAACCGTTAGGATCCATCGCGTAGTTGGTGCCGTTGAAGGAATCCAGTGCCCCGAGCCGGACCCGGGCGTCCTTGGGCAGACCCTTGACCGTGAACAGGGCGTCGTCCTTCTTGTCCTTGACGAAGTTCCGGAAGCTCGCCAGCGGCGTGACGTAGTCCTTGGGATCAAAGGGCGGAACGACGACGTTGCGGAGGACGCGCCGCTCGTCACCGGCGGCGATGAGCGGCGACACGGCCGCGGTTATTCCCACCGTTGCCGCCAGCACCGCGGCTCCAGCGGCGAGGCGGCGCATGCGTGCCTTCCCGGCGGTGCCGGCGTCATACTGGGGACGGTTCACCGAGACCTTGCGGGTGTCGCGCCGGCGCAGGGCGTCCCGCCGGAAGGTGGCCCAGGCGATGCCCACCACCGTTAGCGCGATGCCCCTTTCCACGGTCAGGAACCCGGCATTGGTGCTGAAGGCGATGCCGGTGACAAACAGGACCAGGACCGGCAGGAGCGGCCAGTAGGGGCTCCGGATCCGCCAGGTCAGGACACCGGCGGCCACGGCCGTGATGAGCGAGCTCAGGAACGGAACGATCAGCACCCCGCCCGCGGTGCCCACGGGCACTCCGACGGTCAGCATGTCCTTCCACGAGAAGACGACGCCGAGCAACAGCGTCCGCAGGGATTCGAGGCTGGGGAGGAATCCGGCCACCGCGGCATCGGGAACGGCGAGGACTGTCCCCAGCACCACGTAGGCGCCGAAGGCTGCGGCCGTGGTGATCACCAGCCCCAGCCGGAAATGGGCGTTGCAGGCAGCGATGGCCAGGCCCAGGATGATCCCGCCGAAACCAGCCATCAGGTAATACGGGTCTCCGCCGAAGCTGAGGCTGAACCCGAGGACACCCAGCCCGAGCAGAACGGTGAGGGCACCGCCGTCGAGCACAAAATGCCACAGCGGCCGGCCGTCGGCGAAGGCGGACTGGGCGGCCGGCGTGACCGGGCGGCGGGGGCTTTCCGGGCGGCCTGTCCGGGTTGAACGGCGGGGGCGGAGACCTGTGGCCTCACTCATGCTGCAGCCTTTCGCAGGACGGAGGGAAGGTCGGCGAGGTCACCCACGGTGAGGACCGTGAGGTCGCCGATGTTGGCGCGGGCCGGGGCGGCGCCCAGGTCGACCAGCACGGCGAGGCTTCGGACGCCGGGCGGCACCGAGGCGGCGGCGGAGCGCAGCTGGGCGGGCGTCACCTGGCTGCCCACCACGAAGAAGACCACGGAGGCGTTGGGCACGGTGTCGGCAAGCGTGCGCGCGAGGTCGACGGCGGTCTTCCGCAGCGGGGTGCCGACCACCCTGGTCATGTCGTCCAGCATGTTGCGGCCGGTCTCGCAGCGCAGCGGACCCGCCTGGGTCAGGACGTCCAGTTCGCGCTGCTCGCGGATGGCCTGGCGTCCGATCGACGCGGCTGCCGAGATGGCCAGCTCGAACTCCTCTTCCGAGGCGTATTCGTCGGTGTTGATGGACAGCGAAATGGCCAAGTGGGCACGGCGGGTTTCCTCGAACTGGCGGACCATGAGCTTGTTGGTCCGGGCCGTGGTTTTCCAGTGGATGTGCCGCCGGTCGTCCCCCGGGACGTAGTCGCGCAGCGCGTGGAAGGAAACATCCGCGCTGGACAGTTCCGTGGTGGGCATGCCTTCCAGGTCGCGGATGAACCCCGCGGCGGAGCCGGCGAGTGCCACGGTCCGGGGATGCACGTACAGGTCCTGCGGCTCCGTCCAGAGCACCTGCCGGCGGAGCAGGTGCAGCGGATCGGCACGGACGGAGCGCACCGGACCCACCACGATGACGGCCCTGCGCGCCGTCGGGATGGTGAACAGATCCTCGTGCACCTGCTGCGGCTTCATCCGCGGGAGGTGGAAGACGGCGGTGGCTGCCCCGACGGGCAGTTCGAGGTCAGCCGGCAGGAGCGGCCGGGCAGACGTGTTGGACACCGCAATGCTTCCCACCGCGCTGTCCCCCACCGCCACCCGGGTCCGCGCCAGGTCAAGCAGGACCCCATAGGAGGACCTGCCCAGGATGAAGCCGCCGGCGATGACGAAGAGGACCACCGCCGCAATGGCGGCAGCCTTGGCCTCCTGCCAGCCGTAGGCGTTTCCGGCCGCCCACAGGAGAACTGCAGCGGCGAGCACGGACCAGCCGAGGACACTGACCACGGACAGGACAGGCCGGACGCGGCGGCCCCACACGCCGTCGGCCATCCGCCAAGCCGGGCCCAGCGCGAGCCGCGCCAGGCCGCTGGCCTCGGACCACACCCTGGACGGGCGAACTTGGCGCTGCACCTTGGGCAGCGGCAGCCCGGGCCGCCGCACGCCAGAGCGCCGCACCTGGGGCACCCGCACCTTAAACCGCTGCACGCTAGACGGCGGCGCGCTGCTGCGGCGCTGCGACATCAGCCAGGACACGTCCCAGAACGGCTTCCGCCGTCGCCCCGGAGAACTCTGCCTCGGGGTCCATCACGAAACGGTGGGTCCAGACGACGCCGGCGAGGTCCTTGATGTCATCCGGCAGGACAAAGTTGCGCCCCTGGCTCGCGGCCCAGACCTTGGCCGCCCGGACCATCGCCAGGGCGCCGCGGACCGACACACCCAGACGGGTCTCCGGAGCGTTGCGGGTTTCCTCGCAGAGCCGGGAGATGTACTCCAGCACGGCCGTATCGACGTGTGTGGTGGCGGCAAGATCCGCCATGTCAGCCACGGCCTGCGTGGTGATGACGGGCTGCAGGTCCCGGGACCGGTCCTTGAGGTTGGACCCGCCCAGGAGCTGGACGGTGGAGGCGTGGTCCGGATAGCCGATGGAGGTCTTCAGCAGGAAGCGGTCCAGCTGGGCCTCGGGCAGCCGGTACGTGCCCGCCTGCTCGATCGGGTTCTGCGTGGCCAGCACCATGAACGGCCGTCCGGCTTCGTAGGTGGTGCCGTCCACAGTGACGCGGGACTCCTCCATGACTTCCAGCAGGGCCGACTGCGTCTTGGGCGAGGCGCGGTTGATCTCGTCGGCGAGCACGATGTTGCTGAAGATCGGTCCCTTGTGGAATTCGAACTTCTGGGTCTTCTGGTCGTAAATGGTCACGCCGGTGACATCGGAGGGCAGCAGGTCCGGCGTGAACTGGATGCGGCTGTTGGACCCCTGGACGGTGGCGGCGAGGGCCCGGGCGAGCGACGTCTTGCCGGTGCCGGGTGCATCTTCAAAGAGGACGTGGCCCTCGGCGAGCATCGCGGTGAAGGTCAGGCGAATGACGTGCGCTTTGCCCAGAACGGCCTGGCCCACATTGGCGACGAGCTTCTCAAACGTCCCTGCAAACCAGTCGGCCTGCTCGCTAGTCATTGTCATGGTTGTTCCTCTTCTGTGTAATTGCAGGCATATTCGTTCTCAGCAGGCGGTGGCGTTCAAAAAAGCGGTGGGCCGGAATGGTCAGCACTGCCCCACGCCCGGGCCGCGGATGTCCACTGTGGTGCCCTTGACGTACCAGCCGCTGTGCGGCCCGCCGTCCATCAGGTACCAGCGCGTTCCGTTGTTGTAGATTTCGGACCAGCAGGTGGTGGGGATCCAGCCATCGGAGTAGGACACCCAGTTGGCGTCGCTGCCGCCGCAGCTCCTCGTCGCGGCGTTGTACCGGTCGGGGACGCCGGGCTTGCCGGGGCAGCTGTTGTTGTCGGACTGCTTCACCCGGACCTGGGTCAGTGGAGGCGTGGGATCGGCACCAGACGTGGCGACGGCAGAGCCCGGCTGTCCGCAGTCCTTGTCGCCGTCGGTTCCGTTGCAGGCACGGACCCGAAGTGTATGCCGCTGGCTCCAGCCTCCGCCGTCACGGTTGTACTGGCGTTTCAGCCCCACCGACGTAAACCCGCCGCCGTCGAAGCTGACCTCGTAGCGGTTGATGACCCGGCCGTTGTCGTAGGGCGCGTTCCAGGTCCAGTGAACCTGCGGGTCCCCCTTGGCTGACGTCTCGCCGGTGACCACTGGCGTGGCCGGCGCACCATAGGGAACAGCGGAACCAATGGCCTTGGCATCCCCTGAGATGTTGTTCTTCGTTGAGAAGGCAATGATGTTCACCGTGATGTCTTTGCCGTTCGGCTGCCCGTAGATGGTGCCGCCGGGTGCACTGATGGGGCCGGAGCCGTAGGCGGTGGTCCAGCGGTAGCCAATCTCCGAAGCCTGGGACCCGTTTCGCTGGGTCTGGGTCAGCGGAGCAAAGGTGATCTTCAGCTGGCCGGTGTTTCCAGGGGCGTGAACAGTACCGCTGCTAACCGAACCGGGTTTTCCCGCAGCCCGGATGGGAGCGGACTGCGCACTGGTCCCGGACGTTCCTGCCTTATTCGTGGCTGAGACGGTGAACGCATAGTCCGCCTCGGAGTTGGCCACGGTGACGTTCAGGGACGTGCCGGAGGCCACCTGCTGGCTCTTGACCACTGCCCCACTGTGCAACGTGGTGAGTGTGTAGGAAGAAACGGCATCCCCGTTGTTGTCCGGAGCAGTCCAGTTCACCTGGAGCTGGCTCTGGTCCCCTACCGGCGCGACGTCCGAGACGCTCGGCGCTGCCGGCGTCACCGGCACGCCGGCCGGCACCACGGCAGCGGAGTAGGTGCTCCACTCCGAGGGGTCCTTCGCATCGTTCCGGGCGAGGACGCGTACCTTGTAGGCCACGCCGTTGGTGAGGCCCTTCCAGACGTAGCTGGTGGACGTCAGGTTTTGGATCTGCGGGTTCTGGCCGGCGGGCGCCGGAGATATTTCGAGATCGTAGGACTTGATCGGTGAGCCCTTGCTGGCCGGTGCCTTCCAGGCGATGGAGAGTTGCTTGTCGCCGAATTTCAGACCCGGCGCCAGCGGCATCTCGGGCTTGACGTCGGGCCGGACCTCAGCCGACGCCGGTGAGCGTCCGGACTCGCCAAACTCGTTCGTCGCCGTCACCTGGAAGTGGTACTTCGTGTTGTTCACCAGGTTGTTCAGGGTGCACGAGTTGGCCGGGCAGTCCTGCTTGTATCCGCCTTCGCCGTACACGGAGTATTTGGTGATGGGCGAGCCCCGGTCCACGGGGGCAGTCCAGTTCAGCAGCGCGGTCCGGTCACCCACACTCTGTGCCTGGGGCGTGGTGGGTGCGAGCGGCTTGTCCTTGACCGTGAGCCGGATCCGGGCGGTGGCGTACCGGGATGAGTCCTCGGTCTTGTCCCCCACGGTGTAGGACACGATCAGGGTGCCGGAGAACCCGGCCGACGGCGTGACCGTCACCGAATCGCCGCTGATGGCGGCAGTGCCCTGGCCGGTTTCCGTGGCGACGCCAATGACCTTCAGCGGGGTGTCCGGGAACGGGTTGGCATCGTTCGCCAGCACCTTGACAGTCACCGGTTTGCCAGCCGCGGCGTTTGCCTCCACGTCGTCATTGGCCACTGGCTTGGCCCGGTTGGTCGCCGTAACGGCGAGCCGGAACGTGGCGGTGGAGTCGAGGCCGCGTGGGTCCTTGGCCTTCACCTGTACCGCTCCCCCGTCGCCGGGCCGCAGCCCGTCCTTGGCCGAGACCTTCAGCGAGGCCCCGTCGAGGGACACGTTGAAGCCCTGGGGAACCGCGCCGGCGACCTCGTACTTCATGTTGTCGGCGTCGTCCCCGTCGGGGTCGGTTGTCAGCTTGGCCAGGTCCGCGGCGGCGGAGTCACCCAGCGGAACATCAACCGAGCCGCCGAGAAGGACCGGCGGGTTGTTGCGGTTCGGGTCGGGCAGCACCTTGGTGCGGATACTCAGCGTGGCTTTGAGTCCGGCGGGGTCGTCCGGGCCGGCACCGTCCGTCACCTCGAAGGTGATGGACCCCGGGCCCACGTAGTCTTTGTCCGCGGTGTACCTGACGGCTGTGCCGTTGCCGGCCACCGGGTTGCTGCCGTCCGCGCCGATGAGCTTGATCCGGTCGGTCTGGGTCAGCCGGGGCGAACGTCCGCCCCGGACCTTGACCCATTCGGCGAGGTTCGCGGTCACGGACTGGCCCGCGACCACTTCGAGGACCTCGTCCTTGGCAAGGGTGGGAACCTGCTGGCCGAGGCCCGGCACCCAGATGATCGCCGTCGACTTCTGGCCGTCGACGTCCTCCACGGTGTAGGGCACCAGCTGCGGCTCGCCGGTCAGCTCCACGATCACGTTGCCGTCCGTGCCCGGCCGCGCAGTTTCGGCGGCACTGCTGACCTTGAGGTTCTCGCCCACGCCGTCAGGGTCTTCGTCATTCTTGAGGACGGGGACGTCCACGGCGGTCTTGCCAAGCGTCTGCGCGGACGTCACGCGGTCGTCCCGGGCGATCGGCGCCCGGAGCGGGACGTTGCTGTCCACCACCATCCGGATGGCTGCCTGTGCAGAGGCCCCGCGTTCGTCGGCCACGGTGTAACGGACGTTGACCGTGCCTTCGGTGGCGGGCGCTTGCAGGAGGATGCGGCCGCTCTGCTTGCTGACAGTGGCCTTCAGCGCGGCATCGGCCTCGATGCCGTCGCTGGCTATCCTAATCAGGTCCCCGTCCGGATCGGTGTCGTTGCCGGCCGCGTCGACGGCGATCTGCCGCCCGGGCCGGACCCTGGTCTGGTCGTCGACCGGCGTGGGCTTCTGGTTGGTGTCCCCGCGCGGTGCGATGCCGACGGTGACAGTGCCGGTGTTCACGGCGCCCTGCCGGTCGACTACCTTGTAGCGGAACGTATCGGTTCCGGCACCGTTGCCGGCCGCGACGAAGTCGATGAAGCTGCTGCCCGCCGTCGCGGTGCCCATGCCCGGCGTGCTGTCGATGCCCGTCAGCTGGACCGAGTCGCCGTCGGGATCAATGCCGTCCAGCGGCACCGGGATGCGCACCGTGCCGCCAGCCACCACCCGGGCGGTCAGGTTCTTGGGCTGCGGCCGGGAGTTTTCGGCACCCTCCAGCGGCAGGATGTGGATGGTGACGGCAGCGGCGCTCTTCTGGCCTTGCGGGTCCACCGCGTTGTAGATGGCGCGCACAGTCTTGGGCTGGCTGCCGGCGATAAACCGGAGGGTGTTCTCAGAGACGAAACTCTTGCCGTCTTCCACCGGGACGGCCTGCGGCAGGACTGGGTCAACCGTCAGCTTTTCGCCCTGCGGGTGCGTGTCGTTGTCCAGGACGGGGATGGTCACGACGTCGTTGACGCGGACGTTGACCTCGTCGGGCTTGGGCTGCGGCGCTTCAACCACCGCGGGGGCGGGAACAGGCACCACCGAGACGCTTCCCGTGGCGGAAGCCTTGCCGTTGGACATCGTGTAGCGGAACAGGAAGGGGTCCTTGGTGCCGGCGATGTCGGTGATCCGCAGGACGCTGTGGTCGATCACGCTGACCGACGCCGTGGCGTTTTCCGGCACCGCAACGGACTGCAGCACCAGGACGCCCCCGGACGGGTCCGAGTCGTTGGCCAGCGGGTCCAGCAGGACGCTGCCGCCCACCGGCAGGAGCGCTACGTCGTGGACGGCGACGGGATTTCCTGAGTCCTTGCCGGATTCCACATCCACCCGGATGAGGCCCTGGCTGCTTTGCGGTCCGTTGCTGGCCAGGTATGTCAGGTACACCGGCCCCGGCGTGCGGCTGCGGAAGGTGAAGGTGCCGCCGTCGGTGACCGGCCCCAGCTCTGCGGCTCCGGCGGCCTCCACCTGGGCGAGGCGCAGCGCGCCGCCGTTGGGGTCGACGTCGTTCTTTAGCGGCGCGATGACCAGGTCCTGGCCCACCACCGCGGTGACGTGGTCGGCGTTGACCACGGGAGCGAGTGCGCCCGGCGGCTGGACGTTGACCACCACCTTGCCGGTGGTGGTGGCTCGGCCGTCCCAGACGGACACGGTGACGCTTTTTTTGCCGGCTGAGGCGCCGGAGTCCTGGAAGGTGAGCAGGCCGTCGCGGCGGACCTTGACCTGGTCCTGCTCGTTGTCGGCGGTGGCTGACATCAGGACGAGGTCGTCGCCGTCGGGATCGGCCCAGTCGGTGAGGATGTTCTGGCTGACGGTTTTGCCCTGCTCCACGAGGAGTGTGGTGGGGTCTCCGCGTTTGAAGGCCGGGGGCCTGTTCTCGTCCGGGCCAACGACGTTCAGGCTGACCTTGCCGCCAGCCGAGAGCCCGCGGCCGTCCGCCGCGGCGTAGTCGAAGGTCTCGGTTCCGGGCGCGGCATCGGCCGGCACCGTGATCTGGAAGGCGGACCCGCCGTAGATGCTTTCGATGCTGCCGGCCCGCGGCCCTTCTGCGCCGAGAGAGGCGGTCAGGACGTCGCCGTCGGGGTCGGAGTCGTTGTCGAGGACGCTGAGGACAGTGGTGCGGCCGGGCCGGACGCCGACGGCGTCGGGTTTCGTTTCGGGGGGACGGTTCGGCTTGGTGCGGTCGGGCAGGACGTTGATGGTGTTGTCGTCCGCCGACTCCTCCTCGGGGTCGTCAGCCTCGTTCTTAGGGGGGACAACGTCGTCCCAGTTGTTGACCAGCTGCATGTTCTGGTTGACCAGCCACACGTTTCCCGAGTTCACGTCGTTGAGGACCACGAGGTCCCGGTTGACCCGGAAAACGTAGCTGGGCGAGGCGCTGGCTTTGGGCACGGGCACGTTCTTGTTGTCCGCGGCATTCGCGCAGTCCCGGACATACTTGTTGGCTCCGGACCACGCGGCGTGGACGCAGCCGCCCAGCTGCACCGGCGCCGCCGGCACCCCCTGGCCGCCGAACGTCACGGCCCTCGCGGCGGCACCGTTCAGCGGCTGCTTTAGGAGTGCCTTGCCGGTGGCCACGGCCACGGAGTCGGACGCCGGGCCCGGCTGCTGGAGCTTCGCCTCCCGCGCGTCAGCCAGCGGCACCTCGCGTCCGCCGGGCAGGAACAGTTTTCCGGCGGCTGCATCCAGGACCACGGCCTGGTCCCCCACGACCGAGATCTGGAGGTCCCCGGCGCCCTTCAGCCCGTCCCACGTGCTGGACGCGGTGCCGGTGGCTGCCCCCGCGGCGTCCACCGTGGTCACTGTCACCTGCCCCGTCTTCGGATCCGCCGAATAGATCCGGTCATCGGAGCCGACGGCGGACACCAGCCCTTCGGAGCCCGCCACGGCAGGCTCGCTGGACTCCTCATCAAAGGCGTTCACCGTCGACGGGGACATCGCCCACATCTTCCCGGCGGCAGGGTCGGTGACCGAGATGGTGTCGGCGCCGAAGCTCACCTGCGCCGAGCCGGGTAGCTGCTTGTCGCCGCCGAGCCTCATGTTGGCGGCGGACACCTGGTTCAGGGTGGAGCCGGATTCGTCGTCGACGAATACCTTCCCGGCGTTCTGCAGGACATCGAACGTGGTGCTGGCCGGGGTCACCGCACCGTCGAGGACCCGGGAGGGGTAGTTGAGGCGGCCAACGGCGTTCCGTGCCTTGCTGACCACCCAGACGCCGCCGTCGTTAAGGTCAACCTCGGTTGTCTTGAACCCCGGGTAGATCACGGCACCGGCCACCAGCGCTGCAGCAGCAGCGGAAAAGACGGTTCCGGTGACGATCTTGTTGCGGCGGTTCCTCAGCCCCAGCTTGCCGAACAAAGTTGACACAGCGTTTTTATTCCCCCGAAATCACAGCCGCCTGAGCGCGACTTGCTAGCCCCTGATGTTCATCAGGGGCCGGTGACATTCCGCCACTCCCCCGTAGAGACGCCGGAACAATTCTGAGCCTCGACTATTACATGGCGCTGGCGGCTTGTCCAAGAACAGCCGCCGGGGCCGTCCGTTACGCTGCCACCCTACCCGCGCAGTCCTGTCCCCGCGATGGGGAGGACTGCCCACGCTGCCTCAGTCCAGGACCAGGCCCCTGCCCCGTCCCCGTGCCAGGGTGACCGGCTGGATCTCCCCGAACCCCCGGACGTTCTCCACGTTTTGGGGAATGAGCACGAACCGCTCGTCCTGGTCCAGCGCCGCCGCGGTCATTGAGTCAACCAGCACGGTCCCCGGATCGGCCAGCGTGGTGAGGCGGGCGGCGAGGTTCACGGTGGGCCCGTAAATGTCACCCAGGCGGGAAAGGATCCGCCCCCAGACCATGGCAACCCGTGCCTCGGGCAGGATCTCATCCCGGGTGAAGGCTTCGGCCAGGGCAAGCGATATTTCGGCGCCCGCAGCCGGCGTTTCGGCAATGTAGAGGACTTCGTCGCCCACGGTCTTTACCAGCCGGCCACCGCCCACGGAGATGATCTCCGCGCACTTGTTCTCGAATCGCTGCACCAGCTTGGCGAGCGTCTTCTCGTTCATCCGCCTTGACAGGCTCGTGTAGGACACCAGGTCGGCGAAGCCAACGGCACGCGCCAGCGGAAGCGGCGCATCGTCCTCGTCGCCTTCGCGGCCCTCCTCACTGGCCTGCAGGCCGGCTTCGGCCCGGACAGCCAGCCGCTGCACACCGGCGTTGAGCTGACGCCGCCAGGAGTAGACAAGCATCTCCTCAAGGGGATCCACCAAGGCTGGCAGTTCGTGGACCAGCCGCTTGCGGGCCTGGGCGTCGGTAAGCCCCTGTTCGTGGACCATGTCCTCAACCAGGGCCTCGATCTGCCACACCACCATGCGGTCCGTCATTTGCCCGATGGCACGAGTGACCGAGATGGCAGCCTCCTCGGTGAGCTTTCCGTTCCGGACCATGCCCACAGCCGTGGACAGGGCCGCCTGGTCCCGCTCCGTGAAGGCGACGTCATCGTCACCGAAGTTGGGGAAGCCGAGGGCTCGCCACAGTTTGCGCGCCGAGAGCAGCGACAGGCCCACCCCGCCCGCCACCTCGCGGCGGCGCAGCTTGCGTTCCCCGCCCAGAAGCCTTGATTCCAGACTCTTTGCCGCTATGCGCTCCGCGGACAGGGTGCCGGTGGCCGGATTTTCGACGACGGCGTCCGTCACCTCCCGGTGACCGGTGTCCGGTGCGCCGGACCCGTCTGTATCAAAGCCGTCTGCACCAAACCCGTCAGTGCCAAACCCGTCTGTGTGGGCCCCGTGGGCGCCGGCCCCGTGGGTCCCTGTCTGCTGGGCGCCGCGCTGATCCTCATCGTTCATCTCTTCCACCTTCTCTCACATCCCGCGGAAACCGGGCGCCGGGCTCATCCGGCGCCTGACCAAATCCAAATGGTTCGTCGTCCGGAAGCTCGTCAAGGGCGTCCAGCAAGAACCTGTGGAAGGTGGCAACTTCCGGCACATCCTTCAGCACGTTGCCGAAATGGTGCCCGGCATCCAAGGATATATTCCCCGAACGCAACATCCGCTGGAGCATCGACTGGCTGATTGTGACATTACGCACCGAGGCCAGGAAAACCTGCCGGTCCCGGCGCCGGAGCATGCCGTAGCGCGCCAGGACCCGCTGGCTGGTCAGGACATACCTGGTGCTCTGCCATCGCAGCACCCTGGGCAGGCAATACCCCAGAAGGATCCAAAGGCCGGCCAGCACACAGCCGGCCACCGCCCAGAACGTCCCTTCCGCGGTGATGGCCGGGGCAAGTGCGGACAGGCCGCCGCGGATGATCCACGCGCTTGCGAATGCGGCAAGGGCGGGCACCACAATGAAAACCACTGCCGGGACGAACAGCACCCTGGGCTGCGGGCGGGTCACCACGATGACCTGCTCGCCCGGGAGGAGTTCTTTACGCATAACCGCTTTCGCCGGACCCCTGCTGGTCAGAGCTGTGCTTCTGAGAGCTGTGCTTGGCAGCCCCGTGTTTCTCCGAGCCCTGCGGGGACCACGGCCGCAGGTGGACCACATCCCCGGCAGTTACTACGTGCTCGTGGGAAGAGGCATCCACCACCAGCAGGGAGCCTGAGTCATCAAGCCGGGAGGCATGGCCGATGATTTCGTGGTCGCCGGGAAGCTGGGCGCGGACCTGCTGGCCGAGGGTGACCATCGCCGTCTCAACGCGCTTATGCAGGGACGGCCCGCCGGCCAGGCCGGCCGTGGCATCGCCGTCGGCATTGCAGAAGCTGCGGTAGAGCGTGCAAAAACGGGAGAGGTAGCTCTTCAGGAGGGCCGTGCGGTCCACCGTTCCGGCACCCTGCAGCTGGACGGACGTCGCCGTGGGCACCGGCAGCTCGTCCTCGGTGAGCGTGACGTTCAGCCCGGTGCCCAGGATGACGGGCGGCACCGATCCGTCGCCCAGGGGGCCGAGCTGGGCGAGGATGCCGGCGATTTTTCCGCCGCGCACCAGCACATCGTTCGGCCATTTCAGCTCCGCCGGAATTCCCGCCGTCTCATCCAGCGCGTCGCGCAGCGCGACGGCGGCCAGGAGGGACAGCCATGAGTAGGTCTGGGTGGGCAGGGGGCGGCCGTCAGCATTGACGGGCCGCAGCACCAGCGAGACCAGGACGGAGCTGCGGGCGGGCGCTTCCCACACGCGGTCCAGCCGGCCACGGGCCGCAGTCTGATGCTCCGCCGTCAGGACTGCAAGGTCCGGCCAGGCCTGGGGATCCACGGTCACGGCCCGCAAAAGGTCGGCGTTGGTGGAGCCGGTGGTCTCCACAACCGTCAGCTGCGCGATGCCGGTGGCGGCGAGGAAGTTGGCGTCGGACAGGGCTTCCCGGTCCAGGGCCGGCCGCTCGGGCAGGACCCCCGCTCCGGTCAGGTTTTCCTGCGGTCCACGGCTATCGTCAGGGCGTGCAGCATCCATAGTTGAATCCTAGCGACTAGCCGGGCCGCACGGCCGGGAAGGCCCGTGGTGAGAAGCCGGCTCACAGGAAGATGCCGGTTCACAGGAAGATGTCGGGGACGAGGTCCGCCTCGGCGGCCCCGAGGCTGTAGCGCGTGAAATCCGTGACGCCGGCGGCGGCCAGGACCTGCTCGTCTGTATAGAAGTTGCCCGTGTTGATGGTGCCGGCAGTGACATCGCCCGCCTGGTTCACGGCCCCCGTCAACACGGCATGGGCGGCGTCGGCCATGATTTCGGGGCCGCGGGCAGCGCGGACCATCGACTCGCCGCCGGCCATGTTCCGGATGGCGGCAGTATCGATCAGCGTCCGCGGCCACAGCGAGTTGACGCAGATGCCGTCCTTCCTGAGCTCCTCCGCCAGGCCCAGGGTGGTCAGGCTCATGCCGTATTTGGCGATGGTGTAGGCCAGGTGCCGGCCCGCCCACTTCGGGTCGAGGTTCAGGGGCGGCGAGAGGGTGAGGATGTGGCCTCCGGAGGATTTGCGCAGTGCGGGGAGCGCCAGCTTGGAGAGCAGGAAGGTGCCGCGGACGTTGATGTCCTGCATGAGGTCGTAGCGCTTCATGTCCACGGTGTCCGTGGGCGAAAGGTCGATCGCGGAGGCGTTGTTGACGACGGCGTCGATTCCCCCGAACCGGCCGACGGCGGCGTCCACGGCGCGCGCCACGTCGTCGTCGTTCCGGACGTCCCCCACCAGCGGAAGGGCATTGCCGCCGGCAGCCTCCACTTCTTCGGCGGCGCTGTAGACAGTGCCTTCGAGCTTCGCATGCGGCTCTCCGGTCTTGGCGAGCAGCACCACGTTGGCACCGTCGCGCGCCGCCCGCCGGGCGATGGCCAGGCCGATCCCGCGGCTTCCTCCGGACATCAGGATGGTCCGGCCCTGAAGGCTGCCGGTGGCCCGGTAAGGCGTCACCGGAACAGGGTAAGCGTCGCTGCTCGAAGTCATAGGGACACTCTAGCCGTACTTTGTTACCCACGAGTAACATCAGCGCTTCCGTCTGCGCCACGGTCGAAAATTGTAGGAACCCTACAGCGGTCCCGGGAATTTGCGTCACTAGACTAGCCATCAGGGCTTTGGATTTGTACGGATGCTACTTAAACCGGCAGCCAGGGCCCGCGTCACGCTGCCGCAGCGGAACAGCCACAGCACAACAGCTACAGAGCCGGAGACACTTCATGAGCCACGATCTGACCACGACGGCGGGAAAGATTGCCGATTTCCGCGACCGCCAGTCCCGTGCTGAGCAGCCGTCCGGCCCTGAAGCCATCGAGAAGCAGCATGCGCGCGGCAAGAACACCGCCCGCGAGCGCATCGACCTGCTCGTGGACGAAGGCTCCTTCGTGGAGTTCGACGCCCTGGCGGTCCACCGCTCCACCGCCTTCGGCATGGAGAAAAAGAAGCCGCTCGGTGACGGCGTCGTTTCCGGCTACGGAACCGTTGACGGCAGGCTCGTGGCCCTCTACAGCCAGGACTTCAGCGTCTACGGCGGCTCCCTGAGCCAGGTCAACGGCGAAAAGATCGTGAAGGTCCAGGAGTTTGCGCTGCGCAACGGCTGCCCGGTGGTGGGCATCAATGACGGCGGCGGAGCCCGGATCCAGGAGGGCGTTGCCTCCCTGGCCATGTTTGCGGACATCTTCCGCAACAACGTCCACGCTTCCGGCGTGGTCCCCCAGATCTCCCTCATCATGGGCCCGTGCGCCGGCGGAGCAGCCTACTCCCCCGCCCTGACCGATTACGTGGTCATGGTGGACAAGACCTCCCACATGTTCATTACCGGCCCTGACGTCATCAAGACCGTCACCGGCGAGGACGTGGACATGGAGACCCTCGGTGGCGCCCGGCAGCACAACGCCACCACCGGCACCTCCACCTACCTGGCCTCCGACGAGGCCGACGCCATTGAGTTCGTCCGGGAACTGCTGGACTTCCTGCCCTCCAACAACCTTTCCGAGGCGCCGGTGCAGGAACACCAGCAGGAGCTGGAGCTCGACGACGACGACCTCACCCTGGACACGCTGATCCCGGACTCTGCGAACCAGCCCTATGACATCCGCAAGGTCATCGAACAAATCGTCGATGACGCCCACTTCCTGGAGATGCAGTCGCTGTACGCTCCGAACGTGATCATCGGCTACGGCCGGGTCGAGGGCCACACGGTGGGGATCGTGGCCAACCAGCCGCTGCAGTTCGCCGGCACCCTGGACATCTCGGCCTCCGAAAAGGCGGCCCGCTTCGTCCGCCACTGCGACGCCTTCAACATTCCGATCATCACCCTCGTCGATGTCCCGGGCTTCCTGCCCGGCAAGGACCAGGAGTTCCAGGGCATCATCCGCCGCGGCGCCAAGCTTCTCTACGCTTACGCCGAAGCCACCGTGCCCAAGCTGACCGTTATCACCCGGAAGGCCTACGGCGGCGCCTACATCGTGATGGGCTCCAAGAAGCTCGGTGCTGACCTGAACCTTGCGTGGCCCACGGCCCAGATCGGCGTGATGGGCGCACAGGGCGCCGTCAACATCCTCTACCGGCGCGATCTCGCCGCCGTTGCCGAGGCCGGCGGCGACGTCGAGGCCAAGCGCGCCGACGTCATCCGGCAGTACGAGGAAGAGCTGCTCAACCCGTACCAGGCCGCAGAGCTGGGCTACGTTGACGCCGTCATCGCCCCCTCGGACACGCGGCTGCAGATCATCAAGGGGCTGCGGGCGCTGCGCGACAAGCGTGCGAGCCTGCCCACGAAGAAGCACGGAAACATCCCGCTGTGAGCGCCCAGACTCCGGCGGTTGACCCGGCCGAAACCGTCGGGCCGGCCGCGGCCCTGTTCTCCGTCACCAAGGGCGAACCGACGCCCGAGGAGCTGGCGGCGCTTACCGCCGTCGTACTTTCCCTGGAGCCCGGCGCAGCAGCCAGCCCGGCGAAGCCCAGCACACGCCACTGGGTGCGGCGGCAGCAGCTGCGGCTGGAGCCGACGCCCGGTCCGGACGCCTGGAAGCGCAGCCGGGGCTAAAAGTTCAGTAAGTCTTTCATAACCGGAACCACGCGGTTAGTCTCGTGGGGTGACTACTGAATCTGCCGCCCCAGCGCGCCCCCGGACCGCCATCGACGCCGTCGCCGACGCTTACACCGACACGCTCGTCGCCCTGGATCCGAGCCTGGCCACCACGCTCGGCATCCCTGGGCACGACACCCAGTTCCAGGACTTCTCCCCTGCCGGACTCGGCAGGTTCGCCGCGGCGGAGCGAAAGACCCTGGAGGCCCTCGAGGGGCTGGAGCCCGTTGACGACGTCGACGCCGTCACCCTCGATGCCATGCGCGAACGCCTCGGACTCCAGCTTGAGATCCACGACTCGGGCTGGGACCTCGCTGAACTGAACAACATTGACTCCCCGGCGCAGAACATCCGGTCGATCTTCGACCTTATGCCCACGGACACGGAGGAGCACTGGGCGAACATCGCTGGCCGCACGCACAGCGTGCCTGCGGCCATCAGCGGATACATCGAGTCGCTGCGCACGGCCAGGGACAGCGGCAAGGTCTCGGCCCGGCGCCAGGTGTCGATCGTGATCGAACAGACCACCAAGTACGCCGCCGAGGACGGCTTTTTCGCCAAGCTCGCCGCCGACGCCAAAACAGCGGACGGCCCGCTGCCGGCGGAACTGCAGGAGAAGCTCGACGCCGGTGCTGCCGCCGCCCGGGCGGCGTACGCCGGACTGGCCGCCTTCCTCAAGGAGGAACTGCTGCCGGTGGCCCCGGAGCAGGACGCCGTGGGCCGGGAACGCTACGCCCTGGCCTCGCGGGTGTTCCTGGGTGCCGCCGTCGACCTCGAAGAAACATATGCCTGGGGCGTTGAGGAGCTCGACCGGATTATTGCCACCCAGGAACAGGTAGCCGGGCAAATCAAGCCGGGCGCCTCCATCGCGGAGGCCAAGGAGATCCTCAACAACGATCCCGCCCGCCGGCTCAAGGGAACCGATGCCCTCACGGCGTGGATGCAGGAGCTGTCCGACCGTGCCGTCTCCGACCTTGCAGGCATCCACTTCGAGATTCCCGACGTCATGAAGACCCTTGAATGCCGGATCGCGCCCACCGACGAGGGCGGCATCTACTACACAGGGCCGTCGGATGACTTCAGCCGGCCCGGACGCATGTGGTGGTCAGTGCCCGCGGGCGAGGACACGTTCACCACCTGGGCCGAGACCACCACCGTGTTCCACGAGGGTGTGCCCGGACACCACCTGCAGATCGCCACCGCCGTGCAGCGGCGCGAACTGCTCAACAGCTGGCGGCGCAACGTCTGCTGGACCTCGGGGCACGGCGAGGGCTGGGCACTTTATGCCGAGAAGCTGATGGAGGAACTCGGCTACCTCAAGGATCCGGGCGACCACATGGGCATGCTGGACATGCAGCGCATGAGGGCCGCCCGGGTGGTGTTCGACATCGGCGTCCACCTGGAACTCGATGTTCCCGCACGCTGGGGAACGGGCACCTGGACGCCGGAGAAGGGCTTCGACTTCCTCAAGGCCAACCTGGACATCAGCGAGGGCAACCTGCAGTTCGAGTTCGCACGCTACCTCGGCTGGCCCGGCCAGGCACCGTCCTACAAGGTGGGCCAGCGCCTCTGGGAGCAGATTCGCGCGGAGCTCGAAGCCCGGCCGGATTTCGACCTCAAGGCCTTCCACACGAAGGCCCTCAACATCGGGTCCGTAGGCCTCGACACCCTCAAGCGCGCCATGCTCGGCTAAGGGTTCCGCCCGCCATAGCGGCGGCATGGCCGCCTTCCTCCGCGTGCTGCTCCTTCGTCGCTTTGACGCACGCTTCCGGAAGCCACCACGCCGCCTGCGGGTCGCAGCGAGATGTTTGCCACACGCCCGCAGGGAATAACTTCACAAAAGGTCGGTCTCGTGCCGATTTTTCGCACTTATGGCCAGCACCGCCGAAACCGCACGCGTAACATTTCTCAATATCGAGTGGAAGCTGTATTTTCTACGCCCTAACTTGTTCGGGTGAGCAATCAAACCACTTCATCCACGGCCGGGCGCCCCGGCTTCCAGCTGCCCCGGTGGGCAGGCTCCTTTGGCTTCCAGATCATCGCCGCCCTGATCGTCGGCCTCGGGCTGGGTCTGCTGGCCAAGTACACGGGCAGCACCAAGACCAACCCCAACGGCCTGGGCGCCACGCTGCAGACCATTGGCTCCAGCTACGTCTCGTTGCTGCAGACGGCAGTCGTGCCCCTGATCTTCACCGCCGTGGTCAGCTCCATCTCCAACCTGCGTGAGGTTTCCAATGCGGCGCGGCTCGCCTGGAACACTCTGCTGTGGTTCGCCATCACGTCGCTGGTCTCCGTGCTGATCGGCATCGGCCTGGGCGTGCTCCTGCAGCCGGGCGCAAACACGGGCATCTCCGGCCAGGGTGAAGCACCGTCCAAGGTCGGCGACTGGTGGGCATTCCTCATCGGCCTGTTCCCCAAAAACTTCCTGGGCCTTGGCGCGAGCTCCACTGTCACCGACTCCGGCGCTGTGACCACGTCCGTCAGCTTCAACGTCCTGCAGATCCTGGTGATCGCCATCGCCGTCGGCGTTGCCGCCCTGAAGGTGGGCAAGCAGGCCGAGCCTTTCATGGCCCTCAACGCCTCCGCGCTGGCCGTCATCCAGAAGGTGCTGTGGTGGATCATCCGCATCGCACCGCTGGGCACCGTGGGCCTGATCGGCAACGCGGTGGCCGTCTATGGCTGGGACACCATCGGCTCGCTGGGCAAGTTCACCGTTGCCATCTACATCGGCCTCGCGCTGGTGCTCTTCGGCGTCTACCCGGCCCTGGTCCGCGCACATGGACTGTCGGTCAAGCAGTACTTCTCCGGCGCGTGGCCGGCCATCCAGCTGGCCTTCGTTTCCCGTTCCTCCATCGGTACGCTGCCGCTGACCCAGCGCGTCACCGAGCGCAACCTCGGTGTTCCCCGGGGCTACGCCTCCTTCGCCGTTCCGCTGGGCGCCACCACCAAGATGGACGGCTGCGCGGCAATCTACCCGGCCGTCGCCGCGATCTTCGTGGCCCAGTTCTTCGGAATCCAGCTCGACTTCAGCCAGTATCTGCTGATCGCCCTGGTCTCCGTCCTCGGTTCTGCTGCGACGGCGGGAACCACCGGCGCCGTGGTCATGCTGACGCTGACCCTCTCCACGCTGGGACTGCCGCTGGCCGGCGTCGGACTCCTGCTGGCCATCGACCCCATCCTGGACATGGGACGCACGGCGGTCAACGTGGCCGGCCAGGCACTCGTGCCCACCATCGTGGCCAAGCGCCAGGGGATCCTCGATGAAACCCTCTACAACGCACCGCGCGCCGGGGAGGCCTTCCGCGAGGAAGAGGCGCCCGCCGTCGAGCGTGAGCTGGCCGAGTCCAAGGCCTGACCTTGGCAGACTGGGTGTGCCCCGGGGTTCATCCCGGGGGCACACCCATTTAAGACCGGCCGCCAAATGGGTCCCGGGCGGCAGGCAGCGAGGGTAGGGTACCGGCATGGACATCATTCTGGTTCCCGGTTTCTGGCTCGATGGTTCATCCTGGTCCGGGGTCACTCCCCCGCTGGTGGAGGCGGGCCACCAAATCCACGCGCTGACCCTCCCGGGGCTGGAGGCGAAGGACGCCAAGCGGACCGGCATCGGGCTCCGCGACCACATCAACGCCGTGGTGGAAGCCATTGACGGCATTGAGGGTCCGCTGGTCCTCGTCGGCCACTCCGGCGGGGGCGCCATCATCCACGGCGCGGTGGACGAACGCCCGGACCGCGTGGTCCGCGCGGTCTACGTGGACAGCGGACCGCTCGGCGAAGGCGGCGTCATCAATGATGAGCTGCCTGCCGAAGGTGATGAGATCCCGTTGCCTTCCTGGGACGTGTTCGACGACGCCGACCTCACCGATCTCGACGACGGGCTCCGCGAGGCATTCCGTGCACGGTCCATCCCGCAGCCAAAGGCGGTGGCATGCGACAAGCAGCACCTTCGCGATGTGCGCCGCTACGACGTCCCCGCCACGGTGATCGCCTGCGAGTTCCCGTCCTCGTTGCTGACGGAGTGGATGGACGCCGGGCACCCCTACGTTGAAGAGCTGGCCCGCATCCGCGATGTGGAACTCGTGGACCTTCCCACGGGGCACTGGCCGCAGTTCACCAAGCCGGCGGAGCTCGGAGCAGCGATCCTCGCCGCCGTCGACCGGACAAACTGACAGACCAGCCCAACCGGCGCGACCGGGCCACAGCGGCCCCCGGGCCTGCCGATCAGGCCTAGCGGCCGCCGATCACACCCTTTTGCACGGCCTTTGTGACCGCGTCGGCTTCGGCTTGCGTAAGTGTCCCGTCCTTCACCGCCTGGTCGAGCCGGCCTTTCAGGGCAGCAGCCCGGTCCGTCTGCGCCTGGGTGCGGAGTTCCTCGAGCGCGGCCTTGACCTTCGCTTCATCGATTCCCAGGGACTTGGCCAGCGAGGCTGCCAGAGCCGCCTCCCTGGCCGCCCGGTCCGGCTTGGTGCCGTCGGCGCGCCGGCCGTTCGGGTGGTTGGCCTGGCGGAACGCCCGCAGGGCGTCCTGCAGCTTGGCCTGGTCCACGCCCAGCTTGGCCGCGAGCGCCGCGGCGTCCCCTTTGAGGACGCCGTGACCGCGCCCATATCCGTGTCCGTGCCCGTGTCCGTGTCCGTGCCGGCCGCCGTCGAAACGGAACCCGTCCGCGGGTCCGCTCGATGGGCTGCCTGACGTTACTGTGGGCGTGGGCGTCGCTGTGGTTGCGGCCGCCATGCCGGTGACACCGCATCCGGTGCCGAGTGCCAAGGCAGTCGCGCCCAGGCCGAGAGCCACTTTCTTTGAACGCTCCATGGTCCGCTCCTCGCTCCGCCGGCCTTGAGGCATCATTGCCGCCGTGCCGGCCACGACAACAGGATGCACCCTGCCCCTCAAGAACGCCTTTTGATCGACTGTGAGGATGCTGTGAATTTCGCCCCGCAAGCTTTGAAAGGCTGCGGTTGTTGCGCAGAGTGCAAAGATGCACGTAGTGTAATTGGGTGTCCGCTTCCACTTCTTTGCCTTCCTCGCGCCGCGAGCTGAACAAGGCTGTCACGAGGCAGGCAATAACCGACGCCACGCTAGCCCTTCTACGGCGCCACGGTCCCGGCAAGTTCACGATCGAGGACATTGCGGAAGCGGCGGGCATCTCACGCCGGACCTTCTTCAACTACTTCACCAGCACCGAAGCCGCCATCGCCTCGGTGACCAACGGTTTCCTGGACAGCGCCCTCGAACAGTTCCGCCGGCGGCCCGCTGACGAACCCATCCTCGAATCCGCCCGCGCCGCTCTGGTGGCACTGGCGGATCCCATGACGGTGGCGCCGCTCGCCGAGCTGTTCGGCCTGACCCAGGGCAATCCGCTCATGGCGCGCTCTGAGCTGGAGGCCTGGGACCACTGCACCGAGCAGATAGTTGCTGCGGCCCGCGAGCGTTCCCCACAGAACCCCAGGACTGAACAGGGCACCGGGACCGAACAGGTCACCCGGACCGAACAGGTCACCGACCAGGACGAGCTCTACGTCCGGGCCCTCGCAGGTTCGGTGGTCTCCTGCGGCAAAGCTGCCATGGACGTGTGGTTCCGGCGCTGCGGCCCCGATCTCTCCCCCGAGTCACTGGCGATCCTCCGCCAACTGCTCATCGATTCGATGGGGCTCCTCGGATCCGGTTTCGCCGGCCCTCCGTCGGACCCGCCGTCGAAGCAATCCCCCGCCAAACCTTCCACCCGCAACGCAGAACGGTCCTGACATGGCACTTCTCCTGTACCGCCTCGGCAAGTTTTCCTACCGTCACCGGTGGCTCGTCGTCTCGCTCTGGCTGGCGGTTCTGCTGGCAGTCGGCGGCGCAGCGGCAGCCTTTTCCGGCGCGCTGTCCAATAACTTCCAGATTCCCGGCACGGAAACCCAGCAGATGGCCGACAAGCTCCAAAAGGAGCTGCCGGCGTCATCCGGCGGCTCGGCCGGGGTAGTCTTCCAGGCCAAGGACGCCCAGTTCAGCCAGGCGGGCAAGGACGCGGTGTCCGCTGCCCTCACCAAGCTTGAGGCCCTCCCGGATGTCCGGGGAACCGTCGACCCGTTCGCCACGCAGGCCCAACTGGACAAGGCTGGCGCAGATCTCGCCGCCGGCGAGGCCAAGGCAACCGCGGGCAAGGCCGCACTGGACAAGGCCGCGGCCGAATTGGCCGCCGGTAAGGAACAGCTGGCCGCGGCCGAGGCGCAGATGACCGCTGCCGGGCTCCCGGCGTCGGCCATCGAGGCCCAGCTGGGCCAGCAGAAGGCCGCCCTGGCCGCAGGCCAGGAAAAGCTCGACGCCGGCACCAGGGAACTGCAGGCCGGTGCGGCCAGGCTGGAGCTGGCCAAGCGCCAGGTCGAGGCTTCGCAGGGGTTGCGTTTCGTTTCGGAGGACGGCAAGGCGGCCATTGCGCAGGTCCAGTTCAAGACCTCCATCAACGGACTGGACCCCAAAGTGCGCCAGGAAGTCCAGGACATCGTGCAGGAGGTCTCCTCGGCCGGAGTTACCGCGCTGCCCAGCAAGGAAATCAGTGAGGACGTCTCCGAGATCTTCGGCGTGGCTGAGATCATCGGCATCGGCGTGGCGGCACTGGTCCTGATCATCATGCTCGGGACGCTTGTGGCCGCCGGGCTGCCGCTGCTGATGGCCGTGATCGGCGTGGCGGTGGGCGTGGGCGCCACCATGGCACTGAGCGGCCTCATTGACATGAGTTCCATTTCCCCCATGCTCGCGCTCATGCTGGGCCTCGCCGTCGGCATCGACTACTCGCTGTTCATCGTCAACCGCCACCGCGGCCAGCTGCTGGCAGGCATGGACGCGGAGGAGTCGGTGGCCCGTGCCACCGGAACCTCCGGCAATGCCGTGCTCTTTGCCGGCCTGACGGTCATCATCGCCCTCGCGGCACTGGTGGTCCCGGGGCTTCCGTTCCTGGGGGTCATGGGCGTGTCCGCGGCCGGCACCGTCGCGGTTGCCGTCCTCGTCGCCCTGACGCTGACGCCGGCAATCCTCTCCTTCATGGGCAGCAAGCTGATCTCCAAGCGCGCCTGGGCCAAGGCGGCGAGGCACAACGCCGACCCCAACCGCGAGGCGCAGGACCGCGCCAAGGACGAACACCGCAGCAGCCACGGCTGGGGCGGTCTAGTCACCAGGCACCCGGTACTGGCCCTGCTGGCCGGCGTCCTGGCGCTGGGCGTTGTGGCGCTGCCCGCTGCCCAGCTGCGGCTCGCGCTGCCCGACGGTGGCTCGGAACCTGCCGATTCCCAGGCGTTCAAGGCGTACGACGCCACCAAGCGCAGCTTCGGCGAAGGCATGACAGGACCGATCATCGTGGTGGGTGACTTCCCTGAGGGCCTGAGTGAAACCGAAGCAACGGCCAAGCAGCTGGACGTTGCGGACATTCTGCGCAAAACGGAGAACGTCACTGCAGTCATTCCGGTGGCACTGAGTGAGGACCGCGGGACGGCGGTGTTCCAGGTCATCCCGAAGGAAGGGCCGGCGAGCGCCAGCACCGTGAAGGTGGTGTCCGACATCCGCGCCGAGAAGGCCGGGATCGAGGACTCCACCGGAGTCAGTATCGGGCTCACGGGCCAGACGGCAGGCAACATCGACGTGTCCTCGAAGCTGGGCGACGCCCTGCCGTCATATCTGGCCATCGTCGTGGGGCTCTCGCTGATCCTGCTGCTACTGGTGTTCCGCTCGATCGTGGTGCCGCTGCTGGCCACAGGCGGCTTCCTGCTGTCCCTTGCGGCCGCCTTCGGCGCCGTGGTGGCGGTGTACCAGTGGGGCTGGCTGGGTGCGGTGTTCGGCGTCGACAACCCCGGCGCCGTGCTGAGCTTCCTGCCGATCATCCTGATCGGCGTCCTATTCGGGCTGGCCATGGACTACCAGGTGTTCATCGCCTCGGGCATGCGTGAGTCCTTCATGCACGGCGAGTCCGCGAAGCACGCCGTCCGCACCGGCTTCAGCCACGCTTCCGCGGTGGTTACGGCCGCCGCCATCATCATGGTCAGCGTCTTCGCGGGCTTCATCTTCTCGCACCTGAACATGGTCCGCCCGCTCGGCTTCGCGATGGCATTCGGCGTTCTGGTTGACGCCTTCGTGGTCCGGATGACGATCGTTCCGGCAGTCATGTACCTCCTCGGCGAGAAGGCGTGGTGGCTGCCGCGCTGGCTGGACCGCATCCTGCCGGACGTGGACGTGGAAGGGGCGAAACTCGGCAGGCCTGCGCCGGCCGCCAGCGATGAGCCGGATGCCGAGCCCGCGGAGGTCGGCGCGCGCTAGGCTTGAGCGGTGACCCGCCTCATCCTTGCCTCCCAGTCCCCCGCCCGCACCAAGCTCCTGGCTGAGGCCGGAATCGAACACGAGGTCCTCGTGTCCGACGTCGACGAGGATGCCGTGCAGGAACGCTACGGCGTGACCGATCCGCACGACACCGCCCTGCTCCTGGCCCGCGCCAAGGCTGAGGCGGTCGCCTCGCTGCCGGAGGCCGAGGGGGCCTTGGTGCTCGGCTGCGATTCCGTCTTCGAGTTCGACGGCGAATCGCACGGCAAGCCGTATACCGTGGACGTCGCCCGGCAGCGAATGCTACGGATGAGCGGCAGCAGCGGGGTCCTGCACACCGGCCACTGGCTGGTGGACTGCCGCGACACGGACGACGACGGCGGCTCCGGCGCCACGCTGGGCAGCGTCGCCTCCGCCGAAGTGCACTTCATGGAGATGGAGCTCGCGGAGATCGACGCGTACATCGCCACCGGCGAGCCACTGCACTGCGCGGGCTCCTTCACCATCGACGGCCTGGGCGGCGCCTTCATCCGGAAAGTCGACGGCGACCCGCACGCCGTCGTCGGATTGTCGGTATCCACCCTGCGCTCCCTGCTGGCCCAGGCGAACGTGAGCATCACGGAGTTCTGGCAGGACCTGCCGGACTCGGCAATTCCCGGGGAGTTGTAGCTTCCCTACAAAGGCCGAGCCTCTTACCCGGGGATTCCGCCAGTAATATCGGCGGAATCCTCAAAATCAGGCTAGGCTCCCTGAAGGAAAGAAGGAGACGCCTTGTCAGTAAAGCCGGAGCAGTCCGCAGGTCCAGTGCAGTCAAAAATCACCAAGGTTCTGATCGCGAACCGCGGTGAAATCGCCGTCCGCGTCATCCGCGCAGCCCGGGACGAGGGCATCGCCTCCGTCGCCGTCTATGCCGATCCTGACCGGAACGCCCTCCACGTCCGGCTCGCCGACGAAGCGTACGCCCTGGGCGGGAACACTGCAGCCGAGTCCTACCTCGTGATGGACAAGCTGATCGAGGTGGCCCGCCAGTCCGGCGCCGACGCCATCCACCCCGGCTACGGCTTCCTGTCCGAGAACGCCCAGTTCGCGGCCAAGGTGATCGACGCCGGCATCACCTGGATCGGCCCCTCGCCGGAATCCATCTCCGCCCTGGGCGACAAGGTCCAGGCCCGGCACATCGCCGAGAAGGTGGGCGCCCCGCAGGTGCCCGGCACCGCCGACCCCGTCGAGTCCGCCGAGGAAATCCTGGAATTCGCGGACAAGTTCGGCCTTCCCGTGGCCATCAAGGCTGCCTTCGGCGGCGGCGGCCGCGGCATCAAGGTGGCCCGCACCCGCGAGGAAATCCCCGAGCTCTTCGACTCCGCCGTCCGCGAGGCGACCGCTGCGTTCGGCCGCGGTGAGTGCTTCATCGAGCGGTTCCTCGACGCACCGCGCCACGTTGAAACCCAGTGCCTCGCCGACGCCCACGGCAACGTGGTGGTGGTCTCCACCCGCGACTGCTCACTCCAGCGCCGAAACCAGAAGCTCGTGGAGGAAGCCCCGGCCCCGTTCCTGACGGCGGAGCAGAACAAGCGCCTCTACGAATCGTCCAAGGCCATCCTGAAGGAAGCCGGCTACCTCGGCGCGGGAACCTGCGAGTTCCTCGTCGGCCAGGACGGCACCATCTCCTTCCTCGAGGTCAACACCCGCCTGCAGGTGGAGCACTGCGTCTCCGAGGAAGTGACCGGCATCGACTTGGTCCGCGAGCAGTTCCGCCTGGCCTGCGGCGAGGAACTTGGCTACGGTGACCCCGAGGTACGCGGCCACTCCTTCGAGTTCCGCATCACCGGCGAGGATCCGGGCCGCAACTTCATGCCCGCACCGGGCACCGTGAGCACCCTGAAGAACCCCACCGGCCCCGGCATCCGCATTGACTCCGGCATCGAAGAGGGCGACGTAATCAGCGGCAACTTCGACTCCATGCTGTCCAAGCTGATCGTCACCGGAGCGAACCGCCCCCAGGCCCTGCAGCGCGCCCGCCGCGCCCTCGAGGAGATGGTGGTGGAAGGCATTCCCACCGTCATCCCCTTCGACCTGGCCGTGGTCAGCAACCCGGCGTTCGCGCCGGCCGAGGGCCCGTTCAGCGTCCACACCCGATGGATCGAAACCGAATTCGTCAATGACCTTCCCGCCTGGACGCCCAACGGCGCTGCACCAGAGGGTGAGGACGCCGAGCGCCGCACTGTGGTGGTGGAAGTGGGCGGCAAGCGCCTCGAGGTGGCCCTGCCCGCCAGCCTCGGCTTCAGCGGGGCGGCAGCCGCCGGCGCCAAGCCGGCCAAGTCAAAGAAGCGCAGCCGCGCCGGCGGCGCCACCGCAGCCGCGGGCGGCAACGCCCTGACGTCCCCCATGCAGGGAACGATCGTTAAGGTGGCCGTGGCCGACGGCGACGTCGTCGCCGAAGGTGATCTCGTCGTCGTGCTTGAGGCGATGAAAATGGAGCAGCCGCTCACCGCACACCGCGCGGGCACCATCACAGGCCTGTCCGCCGCGGCCGGCCAGACGGTGGCAGCAGGCGCCGTGATCGCGACGATCGAAGACTAAGGCGGACCGATGACTCAGCCGATCGGAAACTCAGCCGATCGAAACTGAAACAGCACATGAAAATGCCCGGTGTGATCCACACCGGGCATTTTCGTTGATGCATCCAAACCTGGGAATCAGGCCACGTTGTTCTCGTAGTCCGTGTTCTTGGTTTCGCGGGTGATCCACAGCGCGATGAACGTCAGGACGGCGGCGGCCGCCATGTAGACGCCGACGAGCCAGGTGCTGCCGCCGGTCGCCTGCCAGAGGGCAATGGCAATGAACGACGCCGGGGCGGCGCCGATGACGCTGGACAGGTTGTACGCCACGGCCGAGCCGGTGTACCGCACGTTGGACGGGAACAGCTCCGGCAGGATCGCGGCCATCGGGCCGAAGGTCAGGCCCATCAGCGTGAAACCGACGATGAGGCCGACGATTGCCGCTCCCGGGCCGGGTCCGAACATGGTGAACCAGAGCGCGCCGAACACAAAGATGCCCACGGTGACGCCCATGAGGAACTTGCGGCGGCCCCACTTCTCGGCCAGCGGGCCGGACACGAGGGTGAAGATACCGAAGAAGACGACGCCGAGGATCAGCATCCAGAGGAAGTCACCGCGGGGAACACCCAAGCCGGGAACGAAGCTGGCAATTTCGGCAGCGGACATCGGCTTGCCGGCCTTCTCCGCGGCGGCCTGGGCGGCCTCAACGGAGGCGGGCTTGGTGCCGTACGTGAGGGTGAAGGAGGTCATGATGTAGAACAGCACGTACGTGGCCAGCATGATGAAGGTTCCAGCCAGCACCGGGCGCCAGTGGTTCTTGAAGGTCGCCGCGAACGGGACCTTGGCCACCTTGTCTTCTTTCAGGACCTTCTGGAACGAGACACTTTCCACGAGCTTGAGACGCACATACAGGCCAACGATCACCAGGACGGCGCTGAGCAGGAACGGAACCCGCCAGCCCCAGGCCGCGAATTCCTCCGGGCTGAGGGCGGCGTTGAACCAGATGAAGAGCAGGTTGGCCAGGATGAAGCCAATGGGGGCACCGAGCTGCGGGAACGTGCCGTAGATGGCGCGCTTGCCTTCGGGGGCGTTCTCCGTGGCCAGCAGTGCCGCGCCGGACCACTCACCGCCGAGGGCGAGCCCCTGGGCAAAGCGCAGCAGGACCAGCATCAGCGGCGCGAGGACGGTCCAACCAGCCACGGAGGCGGTCGGCAGCAGCCCGATGAAGAACGTGGCCAGCCCCATGGTGAGGAGGGAGGCCACCAGGGTGCCCTTGCGGCCGAACTTGTCGCCAAAGTGTCCGAACAGGACCGAGCCGATGGGCCGGGCGACGAACGCGACGCCGAAAATTGCGAAAGAGCTCAGGAGGGCGTTGATCTCCGTGGCCTGGGGGAAGAACAGCTTGGGGAAGACCAGCACCGACGCGGTTGCGTAGATGTAGAAGTCATAGAACTCGATCGTCGTTCCGATGAGGCTGGCAAAGATCACTTTGCCCTTGGAGTTCACCGGTTTGGCGGTGCCATGTTCCGTTGACGTTGCAGGCGATGACATGTGGGGACGCTTTCATGAGAGCTGGATGGACCTCGCTCGGAAGCCCCTCCAAACATGGGGATAAAACAGAGTTCAATCTTAGTTCCCGCCGTCCACGCAACGGACAAGCGGTCCAGTATACGGACTTCCAGAGTTGTCTCAACATGAGGTCGTCCTGCAAGCCTAACGCCGCCCGAAGCGGGCTGATAGGCAAATGTCACAGCACGTTAACAAACGGCGACCGTCTGCGAAACGCGCCATCCCTACCTTGGAAGGACACCATTCCCCAAGGAGGTAAACCGTGACTGCTGACCGCACCGCAGACGCCGGAACCCACAATTCCCTCGGTCTTGCTGCCACCACCACCACCACCGAGGCACCCGATACTCTTGCTCTCGAAATGCGTCCCGGACGCTGGATCGCCAACTGGGACGCCGAGAACAAGCAGCAGTGGGAATCCCAAGGCCGCTCCATCGCGCGCCGCAACCTCAACTGGTCAATCTTCGCCGAGTTCCTTGGCTTCGTGGTCTGGCAGCTGTGGTCCATCGTGGTGGTCCAGCTCCCCGCCGCAGGATTCACGTTCAGCACGTCCGAAATCTTCTGGCTGATCTCCATGCCGAGCCTCGTCGGCGCCACGCTCCGGATCCCCTACACGTTCATGGTTCCGCGCTTCGGCGGCCGGAACTGGACCATCGTCTCCGCCCTGCTGCTGCTGATCCCCTCCACCGGGCTCGCACTGTGCGTCTCCAATCCGGAAACACCGTTCGGCGTCATGCTGTTCGTGGCGGCCCTTGCAGGCTTCGGCGGCGGCAACTTCGCCAGCTCGATGGCCAACATCACCTTCTTCTACCCGGCCCGCGAAAAGGGCTGGGCCCTGGGCCTGAACGCCGCCGGCGGCAACCTCGGAGCAGCTGTGGCACAGCTTGCTGTCCCGGTCGCCATCACGCTGCTGGCCGCCGGCACTGTCAACCTCCCCGTCGCGGGCCTCATGTGGGTTCCGCTGATCCTCCTGGCGGCCTTCGGCGCCTACAAGTACATGAACAACCTCACGAGCGCCAAGGGGGACGTGGCCGGATCCCTCGCAGCGATCAAGGAACCCCACCTGTGGGTCATGGCGCTGCTCTACATCGGAACGTTCGGCTCCTTCATCGGCTTCGCCGGCGTCTTCCCCAAGCTCATCAAGGACTACTTCCCGGCCTTCTCCTCCATCTCGGTCGGCGCCGTGGCCCTTTCCCTGGCCTTCCTCGGCCCGCTGGTCGGCTCGCTGGCCCGCCCCTATGGCGGCCGCATGGCTGACCGCATGGGCGGGGCCCGGATGACAGTGTCAGCGTTCGCGGCCATGGCCGTCATCACGCTGACGATGATCTGGACGCTGCCGCTGAAGAACTTCTGGCTCTTCCTGGTCCTGTTCCTGATGCTGTTCACTGCCAGTGGCTTCGGAAACGGCGCAACCTACCGCATGATCCCGGTGATCTTTGCGACCTCCAGCCGCGCGGCCCGCTCCGGAGCCAGCTCGGTGCAGACCCAGCGCCTGGCCTCCTCGGCGCTCGGCCTGATCTCCGCCATCGGCGCCTACGGCGGATTCGTCATCCCGCAGGTGCTGAACGCCTCCAACACGGCCAGCGGCTCCTACACCCCGGCCTTCTACGGCTTCGTCGGAGCGTACGTCCTGATGCTCGCCGTCTGCTGGTTCTGCTACATCCGCAACGCCAACCGAAACGCGATGGGACACGTCTAACATGACCAAAAGCGCCGACACGCACTGCCCTTACTGCGCCCTGCAGTGCGCCATGACGCTCAAGTCCCCGGCGGCTCCGGCCGCTCCGGGCCTGACCCCGGCTGTGCAGCCGGGGTCAGGCCCCGTGCCGGCTGCGCCGGCCCTTGAAGTGAGCGGCCGCGACTTCCCCACCAACCGCGGCGGCCTCTGCCGCAAGGGATGGACGTCCGCATCGCTCCTGCAGCACCCCGGACGCGTCATCGAGCCCATGTTCAAGGGGCCCGACGGCGTCTTCCGCCCCATCTCCTGGGACGAGGCCCTGCGCCGGGTCACCGCCGCCGTCAAGGACGCCCGTGCCAGGTACGGCGCGGACTCCGTCGGTGTGTTCGGCGGCGGCGGCCTCACCAACGAAAAGGCATACCAGCTGGGCAAGTTCGCCCGCCTCGCGCTGGGCACTTCGCGGATCGACTACAACGGCCGGTTCTGCATGTCGTCGGCGGCTGCCGCGGGCATGCGGGCCTTCGGGCTGGACCGCGGGCTGCCCTTCCCGCTTGAGGCCCTGGACACCGCCAGCACCATTCTGATGCTCGGCTCCAACGTCGCCGAGACCATGCCTCCGTTCGTCCAGCACCTGCAGGGCGTCCGCGACGCCGGCGGTTTCATTGTGGTGGACCCGCGGCGTTCCGCCACGGCCAAGTTCACTTCCGACGGCGGCGGCATCCACCTGCAGCCCCTGCCGGGCACCGACCTCACCCTCCTGCTGGGCATCTCCCACGTGGTGATCCACGAAGGCCTCCTCGACGCGGACTACGTCCAGGCACGCACCACCGGCTTCGACGCCGTGGTCCGATCCGTCAACGCCTACTGGCCGGAGCGGGTCCAGTCCATCACCGGCGTTCCCGCGGACCTCATCCGCGAGACGGCCCGGCGGCTTGCCGCCGGCGCCCGCGGGGGCGGCAGCTACATCCTGACCGGACGCGGCGTGGAGCAGCACGTGGACGGCACCGACACCGCCACGGCGGCCATCAACCTCAGCCTCCTGCTGGGCCTGCCCGGCAGCGCCCGCAGCGGCTACGGCACCCTCACCGGCCAGGGCAACGGCCAGGGCGGCCGCGAACACGGCCAGAAGGCCGACCAGCTGCCCGGCTACCGCAAGATCACCGACCCCGCCGCCCGGGCACACATGGCCTCGGTCTGGGGCGTGGATGAGTCCCTCATCCCCGGTCCCGGCCTGCCGGCCGTGCAGTTGCTCAAGTCACTGGGACAGCCCGAAGGCGTCCGCTGCCTTTTTGTGCACGCCTCCAACATCGCCGTCGCCTCGCCCGACGCCAATGCCGTCATCCGCGGGCTCCGCAGCCTGGATTTCCTGGTGGTCTGCGACTTCTTCATGTCCGAGACCGCTGCCGAGGCCGACCTCGTCCTGCCGGTGCTGCAGTGGGCCGAGGAGGAAGGCACCCTGACCAACCTCGAAGGCCGCGTCCTCCGCCGCCGCCAGGCGATCCAGCCGCCTGCCGGCGCCCGCAGCGAGCTGTGGATCATGGCCCGGCTGGCCGAGGCACTCGAGGCACCGTCCACGTACAGCGATCATCCGGAGACCGTCTTCGAGGAGCTGCGCCTGGCCTCCGCCGGCGGCGCGGCCGACTACTCCGGCATCGACTACGCCATGCTGGACAGCGGCGCAGCCGCGTACTGGCCCTACCCTGCCGGCAGCACCGGAACTCCGCGCCTGTTCCTGGACAGCTTTGCCCACCCGGACGGCAAGGCAGTCATGACCCCGGTGGTGCCCCGCCGCCGTCGTACTCCAACTGCGAATCCCGAGCCCGCCGCCAAGCCCATGACCCTTATCACCGGCCGGCTGCTGGAGCACTACCAGTCCGGCGCCCAGACACGGCGGGTGGCGGAGCTCCTGGCCGCCCAGCCCGAAGCCAGGATGCAGATCCATCCGGCCGCCGCGGCGGCCATGGGGATCACCGACGGCGCAGAGGTCTCGGTGGCTAACGAGCGCGGCGAGGTGGTCTGCCGGGCCGAGCTCAGCACCGCCATCCGCCCCGAAACCGTGTTCCTGCCGTTCCACTTTCCGGAACTGGAGAGCGCGAACCGGCTGACGGAAGCGGCCACGGATCCCATCTCGGGGATGCCCGAATTCAAGTTCAACAAAGTGTGGGTCCGGCTGGCAGTCGCCACCCCGGTCACCAGTCTTCTTCAGACAGCGGAGGCCTCATGAGCGAGCAGATTGTAATTGTCGGATTCGGTCCGGTGGCCGCACGGCTGGTCGACGAACTGCTGCCGGCACTGCGTGCGGGGCAGGTGGGGCTGACGGTCATCGGCCAGGAAGCCGAGGCCGCCTACAACCGCGTTCTGGTGGCCGATCTCGGGGTCGGCCGCACCACCCCCGAGGCGCTGGCCGTCGCCGACGCCGCGGCCCTCGTGGCCGACGGCGTGGACGTCCGGCTGGGCGTGACGGTTCGGCGCGTGGACCGCGCACGGCAGTCAGTCATCCTCTCCGACGGCACGTCAGCCCACTACGACCGGCTGGTCTTCGCCACCGGTTCCCGTCCCGTGATCCCGAACCTCACGGGGCTGAACCCGGACCCAGCCGCTCCCGTGCTTCCGCCGGGCGTCACCGCACTCCGCGACCTCCGCGACGCCGAGGTGCTGCGCCAGGCGGTGGCCGGCCGCAAGCGCCTGGTGGTGCTGGGCGGCGGCGTGCTGGGGCTTGAGACTGCCCTCGCTGCAGCAGAGGAAGGCGCCACGGTCACGGTGGTGCACAACGGGCCCCACCCGCTGGGCCGAAACATCGATCGCGGCGGCGGCGCGGTGCTGGCCGCGAGCCTGCGCAACTGCGGCGTCCGGATGGCCGGCAACGCCCGCTCCACGGGCATTGAGCACAACGCGCCCGACGGCGGGTTCTCCGCTCTGCTGCTCGACGACGGCTCGGCGATCGACGGCGACCTGCTGGTCCTGTCCTGCGGCGTCCGCCCGCGCATTGAGCTCGCCGAGGGCTGCGGGCTTTCCACCGGGACCGGCATCCTGGTGGACCACCGGCTGCGCCCGCACCACGAGCCGCACATCTTCGCCATCGGCGACTGCGCCGAGGTCCGCTGCCCGGATCCTGGCTGCGTCGAGTGCCGCACCGCGCGCGGACCGTCCGGCCTGGTAGGTCCCGGCTGGCGGCAGGCCGAATGGCTCGCCGAATACCTCCTGCTCCTGTCCGAGGGTGCCGCGGAGGACGCCGACTCCCTGCCCCCGCTCCCCCAGGAAAAGCCCGGTGTGATTGTGCTGAAGGCCCGCGGCATGAACATGGCTGTCGCCGGGGACAACTCGGCCGATCCCTGGGATGAGGAAGTCCTGACAGCCGGCGCCGTCACCGGCAGGCCGCGGCTGCAGATCGCCCAGTGGGCCGACCCCGAGCACGGACGCTACGTCAAGATGACCACCCGGGGCGGTGTGCTGGAGGGCCTGGTCAGCGTGGGCATGCCGCGCACCGCGGGAGAGCTGGTGCAGCTCTTCGAACGAGGCGCCGAACTGCCCGCGGACAGGTCCCTGCTCCTGCGCCTGGACGGGCCCGACCAGCTGGCCGCGGCCGGTGCCTCAAATGACCCCGAGAGCACGGTGTGCCGCTGCGCCGGCGTGAGCGGCGGCAAAATCGCCGAAGCCGTGACCGGCGGCTGCTCCACCGTGGCCGAGGTCTCCGCTTCAACCCGTGCGGGCACCGGCTGCGGCGGCTGCCACGAGGACATCAAGGGGCTCATCGAGAAGCACTTTCAGCGGGCCGCCGCCTAGAGCCGCTGCGTGACCGGACCTGGCAAGCTCTTTGAGGTGCCGCGTCACACAAATCGGACTGGCCGCGGGTGGCCGGTAGCATCGGGAGCATGAATGCCGACGAAGACGACGACATCACCGAAGAACTGCTGGCCGACTCGGAGAAGCTCACCGGGTTGAGCCTTGAGCTCCTGGGGCTGGACCCGCATCCCGACGACATGACCCCCGAGCAGCGGCTCCAGTTCGATCCCGAGGACCTGGCGGAGATGGCCTCCGCCGGCTCCGAGGACCGGGAGCAGTCCGCACGCCAGACGCGCCTGCTGGCGGGCCTGCTGTGGAATTCGTCCAGCATCCTCATCGACCAGCTGTTCCGCGACCTCGGCACGCTGCACGAGCTGGACACCCTCACGCCCGAGGCCATCGCCGGAACGTCCGTGCTGTCCTCGCTGCCCCCGCAGTTCGCTTCCAACTATGACGCGAAGTTCACGCAGCGGTTCATTGTGGTGGCAGCTGACGTTACCGCGTCCTTTGCCCGCGGATGGGCCGCCCCCGGCTGCCTCGCAGGCGAACTCGCCATCCATTGCCTGCTCGACCAGGCAAGGATTACCGAGGACATTTACGAACTGGACCTCCCCGAGGAGTGGCGGGCCATCGTTGAGGAGGTCCTGCTGGAGGACGCCGACTCACGAACCCTGTACGCGGACGACGCACTCCACGCGGACGACGCCGGCGAACAGGGTACCGGCAAGCTGGATATCCGCCACTGGTTCGAGCCCTTCGCACCCGGCGAAACCGTTCCTCCGTACGCCTGTTCCTGAGCCGCAGCCAACTACCTGCGTCCGTGCCCCGCTTCCGTAGCGGTGATGTTGAAGGAACCGTCCAGCTTCACTGTGGCCCGCGAGCCGTCAGCCTTCGTGATGTGTGCTTCGTAGACCGCGCCCTCCGCGTCCGTCTCAACCCGGTGGACCGTCGCGCCGGGGTTGGCCGCCAGCACCGCATTCTTCACCCGGGTCGCCGTGGTCCCCGTCAGCAGCTGCTCGGTGATCCCGTTGGCCTGGTGGCCACCTTTGGCGGAGTCCGTGCTGGACTGGCTTCCGGTCGACGAGGCAATGAGAGGATAGCCCATGGCGAGGTAGGCACCGCCTCCCACGAGGGCCGCGACGAGGGCGGTGTTGATTGCGGCTTTTTGAACAGTGATCATGGCATGCTCCTGGCTTCCGCGGTCCGACCGTCCGGAAGTACCTCCGCATGGCTGACCGCTCGTGATCGGTCTGTCGCAGCCCGGTGCCGCCAACCCCGGGGATCGACAGTCTGAATCTTACTCAGCTCTGCCGGTGGCGACTAGGAGCAAGCCGCCATTCACAGGTTGTGCGGCGCCGCCTAGATGTGCACGTGCAGCCGGCGTGCGGCCTCCGAGATAGAGCCGCTCAGCGACGGGTACACGGTGAACGTGCTGGCCACGTCGTCGACGTGCAGTTTCTGCTTCACCGCGATGGAGATGGCGAAGATCAGTTCGGACGCGTTAGCGCCAACCACCACGCCGCCGATGACTGTCCCGGATCCCTTGCGGGCGAAGATCTTGACGAAGCCGTCCTTGACGTTGCGCATCTTGGCGCGGGCGTTGCTCTTCAGGGACAGCTTGATGATGTCGCCCTGGTACTTGCCGGACTCGATCTCTGCCTCGGACACGCCCACAGACGCGATCTCGGGAGAGGTGAAGATGTTGGACGCCACCTGGTGCAGCTTGATAGGGGTCACCTGGTCGCCCAGGAAGTGCGCAATCGCGATCCGGCCCTGCATGGCCGCGACGGAGGCGAGGGCCAGGACACCGGTGCAGTCGCCGGCGGCGTAGATGTTCGGGGCAGTGGTGCGGGAGACGCCGTCGACCTTGATGTGGCCGCTTTCGGTCAGTGCGACGCCGGCTTCCTCCAGGCCGATGCCGGCCGTGTTGGGAATGGAACCCACGCAGACCAGGCAGTGGCTGCCCGTGACCTTGGAGCCGTCACCGAGGGTGACCACCACGCCGTCGTCGGTCCGTTCCACCGTCTCGGCCCGCGAACGGGACAGCACCTTCACGCCGCGGCGTTCGAAAACCTCCTCCAGCACCTCGGCAGCGTCCGTGTCGGAACCCGGAAGCACGCGGTCGCGGCTGGAGATCAGGGTGACCTTCGAGCCCAGGCCGTTGTAGGCGGAGGCGAATTCGGCGCCGGTCACGCCGGAACCCACGACGATCAGTTCCTCCGGCAGTTCGTCCAGGTTGTAGATCTGGGCCCAGTTCAGGATCCGTTCGCCGTCCGGCCGCGCCGTGGGCAGTTCCCGGGGGTGGGCCCCGACGGTCAGCAGGATGGCGTCCGCCTCGACGGTTTCGGTTCCGTCGACCGTCAGGACCTCGATGGTGTGGTTGTCCACCAGTTTGCCGGAGCCGTTCAGAATCCGGACGTTCTGGTGCTCCAGGCCGGTCTGGATGTCCTGGGACTGCTGGCGGGCTAGGCCGAGCAGGCGGTCGTTGATGTGCTTGAGATCGGCGCGCATGACCGGAACGAAGTCCCCGCCGTCGACGTCGAACTTGACCCCCAGCTCGCCGGCACCGCCGACGCGGGTCATCAGGTCCGCCGTCGCGATCAGCGTCTTGGACGGCACGACGTCGGTCAGCACCGCGGAACCGCCGAGGCCGGCCCGCTCGATGATGGTGACTTGGGCTCCCAGCGAGGCGGCCACCATGGCGGCTTCGTAGCCGCCCGGACCTCCGCCGAGAATTGCAATTCGGGGGGCGCTGAAATCAGGATGCATAGTCACAAGAAGTCATTCTCCTGCATCCGGCGCCGGACCACCAATCTTCCGGGGCCGGCCGGGCAGCCCGCTAGGGCGCGTTTCTGCTGCCCGCACCAGCTCCGGCACGGTAGCTTGGACCGGGTGAGCACAACAGAATTCCCGGACACGGATCCCTTCGAGGCGGCGCAGACGGCCGCGGACTACATCGCGGCGGAGACCGGCGTCGCAACGCACGACGTCGCCCTGGTCCTGGGTTCAGGCTGGGCCGAGGCTGCCGACCTCATCGGCGAGACCACTGCCACGCTGGCGGCGTCGGAGGTCCCCGGATTTTCGGCTCCCGCGGTGGAGGGACACGTGGGCACCATCCGGTCGGTGCTGACGCGTGGAGGCAAGCGGGCACTGGTCCTCGGCGCCCGCACACACTACTACGAGGGCAAAGGCGTCCGTGCCGTTGCCCACGGCGTGCGCACCGCTGCCGCCGCAGGCTGCCGGACCCTGGTGATCACCAACGGCTGCGGCGGGCTGAACGAAGACTGGGCACCCGGCACCCCTGTGCTCATCAAAGATCACATCAACCTCACCGCGGCGTCACCGCTCGAGGGCGCCACCTTCGTGGACCTGACCGATCTGTACTCCTCGCGGATCCGGGATTTGGCCCGCGAGGTGGACCCGTCGCTGGCCGAAGGTGTCTACGCCCAGTTCACCGGCCCGCACTACGAGACGCCGGCCGAGGTGCAGTACGCCAAGCGGATCGGTGCCGACCTGGTGGGCATGTCGACGGCGCTGGAGGCCATCGCTGCGCGGCACGCCGGCATGGAGGTCTTCGGCATCTCGCTGGTCACCAATCTCGCGGCCGGCATCAGCCCGACGCCGCTGAGCCATGAGGAGGTGCTCGAAGCCGGACACGCTGCGGGGCCTCGCATCTCCAAGCTCCTCGCGGAGATTATCGGCCGGCTCTGACCGCAACGCGGGGGAAGAGCCGGGCGGGGTCACTTAGCGCCCCTTGCGGGCTTCGGAAGGGGCGCTAAGTGACCCCGCGTTGTTGTTGCCGAGGAGTTGGGCGACCGAGCTGGCCCGAGCCTCGGGGAACCGCCGTTCGAGGGACTCCGCTATGCCCGCCACGGACTGCCGTGCGAGTTCGGTCCGCCAGGCCAGCTCCGCCTGGCGCATTGACTGCGAAATGATGCAGCTGCGGAAGTAGTCCTCTCCCGAATCACCGCCGGGGCAGTTCTCCAGGATGCCGTCGCAGCGGAAGGCCAGGTCCCGGCCTTCGATGGCCAGCACCACGTCCAGCACCGAGATCCGGTCAGGCCGCCGGGCCAACTGGAACCCTCCCCTCGGGCCGGACACGGACTGCAGGACGCCTGCCCGCACCAGGCACTGAAGCTGCTTGTTCAGGTACGCCGGCGGCAGCTTATACAGCTCGGCCAGACGGCCGCTGCTGATTGGTTCCCCGGCGGGCGCCCATGCCATGTTGACGCAGCAGTGGAGGGCCCACTCCACCCCCTGGTTCAACTTCACAACCAAGACAGTACGTGTCCAGAATCTCTTGTCAAGCAGGGCTCCGGCCGCCACGGACCGGCGAGTTGCAACCGGACAGCAGCCCCGTCCGGCGCCGCTCCGCCGCACTTTGACGATAGTTTGGATGCCATGACGTCTTCCGAAGCCGACCTGCAGCTGCTCAACGACGCCCGCGCCTGGGCCGCCCAGGATCCGGATCCCCGGACCGCGGCAGCGCTGACCGAACTCGTGAAGCTCACCGAGGCCGGCACGGCCGCGGCCCGGCAGGACCTTGAAGACAGCTTCCGGGGAACGTTGCAGTTCGGAACGGCCGGCCTGCGTGCCGCCCTGGGTCCGGGGCCCAACCGGATGAACCGCGTCGTGGTCCGCCGCGCGGCGGCGGGCTTCGCCAATTTCCTGGTCCGGGCGGTGGCGGAGGCCGCCCCCGGAACACGGCCACGCGCCGTCGTCGGCTATGACGCCCGCTACAACTCCGACATTTTCGCGAAGGAGACGGCGGCGGTGTTCACTGCGGCGGGCATCGAGACGTTCCTGATGCCGGCTCCCCTGCCGACGCCGCTGCTGGCGTATGCGGTCCGGGCTCTGGAGTGCGACGGGGGCGTGATGGTCACAGCCAGCCACAACCCCCCGCAGGATAACGGCTACAAGGTGTACCTCGGCCGGCATGCGGTGGAGGAAAGCGGCCGGGGCGCACAGATAGTAGCGCCGTACGACGCCCTGATCGCCACCGACATCAGCAAGGCGGGCGACCTTGCCGCGATCCCCCTGGCCCAGGACGGCTGGACGGTCCTGGACGACCGGATCGTCCAGGACTACGAGGCCGCCACGGCAGGGCTTGCCGACCGCGGGCTCTTCCCGGCCCGGGACCTGAAGATCGTCCTGACACCGTTGCACGGCGTCGGCGGAGCGACAGCAGTCTCCGTTCTGGAGGCAGCCGGATTCACCGACGTGACGCTCGTCAGCGAACAGGCGGAGCCGGACCCGGACTTCCCCACCGTCAGTTTTCCCAACCCTGAGGAAGCCGGCGCCCTGGATCTGGCCCTGGGTGAGGCGATGCAGGCGGACGCAGACATCGTTCTGGCCAACGACCCGGACGCGGACCGTGCCGCGGTGGCCGCGAAGGACCCGGACACGGGCGCGTGGCGGATGCTGCGGGGCGACGAGGTGGGCGCCCTTCTGGGAGCACACGTCGTGGCGCGCCTGGCCGCCTCCAAAACGGACGCAACCAGAGCGGACCGCACTGGAGCGGATGCTGCCGGCGGCGTGTTCGCCAATTCGATTGTTTCGTCGCGGCTGCTTTCACACATCGCCGCCGCAGCCGGGTACGCCCATGAGGAAACGCTGACAGGGTTCAAGTGGATTTCGCGGGTGCCGGGCCTCGTCTACGGCTATGAGGAGGCGCTGGGTTACTGCGTTGCTCCGGACCTGGTCCGGGACAAGGACGGGCTGTCCGCCGCGGTGCTGATTGCGGAATTGGCGGCCGCAGCCAAGGCCGAGGGCAAGACGATCTTCGACACCCTGGACGAGCTGTACCTGGTGCACGGGCTCCACGCCAGCGACCAGCTGAGCATCCGCGTGGGTGACCTCGGCCTGCTGGACGCCATGATGAACCGGTTGCGCGTGAACCCGCCCGAATCGTTCGGCGGCTCGGCCGTGGAGTCATTCGTGGATCTGGCCGAAGGCAGCGAACAGCTGCCTCCGACCGACGGGCTGCTCTATGTGACCCGCGACCTCAGCCGCGTGATCATCCGGCCGAGCGGCACGGAGCCGAAACTCAAGTGCTACCTGGAGGTTGTCCAGAGCGTCGGCTCCGCCGCTGAACTGCCCGAAGCCCGGCTGGCGGCGAGGGCCGCGCTGGACCAGGTGCTCACTGACGTGCGCGAGGCCCTGGGCCTGTAGGCGGCCCCGGCCCATTAAGGGCGGGCCGGGCGATTAGGGGCTGGCCGGCCCATTAAGGGCGGGCCGGGCGATTAGGGGCTGGCCGGCCCATTAGGGGCGGGCCGCTGGGAGCTTCAGCCTTAGAGCTCAACTTCGATGAAGCCGTCCACGATGCGCGTGCTGAACGCGGGCAGGCGCAGGTCCGCGTTGCCGAAGCATTCACCCGTCTCGAGGTCGTAAACCTCCTTGTGCAGCGGCGAGGCGATGGTGGGGCGCGTGCCCCGTGATCCGAGGATGCCGCGCGCCATCACGAAGGCGCCGGTGGCCGGGTCCTCCTGCGCGACGGCGAAGACCTCACCGGGGCCCGTGCGGAACAGGGCCACCTGCCGGCCGGCCACGAGTGCCGCTTCGCCCCAGGCCAGTTCCAGGTCCTCCACCGCGCAGACGCGGTGCCAGCCTGCCGCATATCCGGTGGCGAGATCCTCAAGTTCCAGTATTGCCGTCATGTCCGGCTCCTCTCCCTTTGCGTGCTTTCCGGCGGCGGGCCGGTCCTGCGAGGCGTGTGTTTGCGCCTGCTTCTGCCGCCGCTGCGGCCGTAGTCCAAAGCTAGGGTGACGGTGTTTCGACGGGGTGCAGTCAATGTGTCAAGAACGTAAAAGACACCTCACAGGGCCCGAAACAATCCCGTGATGCAGAAGTTAAGTTCACGAAACAATTGGGAAACTGAAGCGAAACTGCGCCTCCCTAGGCTGGACGCACAAGCTGCAGAGCACCGTCTGCGGCCCAGCGAAAGGCCCACAGTGACCGAACAGACTTCAACCTCATCGACTCCGCGCCGCATTGTGGTCGCCGGCGGCGGCCCTGCAGCCCACCGTTTTGCCGATGCCATGCATGCCCGTGGCCTCGAAGGCTGGCATGTCACTGTCCTCACTGAGGAAGCCCACCTCCCCTATGACCGGGTGGCGCTCTCCAAGGCCCTCACCGATATGGACTACGACCTCACCCTGGGTGAGGCCGCCATGTGGGACCACGCTTCGGTGGACCTGAAGACCGGCGAGCGCGTGGTCAAGATCAACGCCGAGGCCAAGACGGTGGATACCGCAGCCGGCAACACGTACGAATACGACGAACTGGTGGTCGCCACCGGGTCGAATGCCGCCCGCCTGCCGATCCCGGGCGCCGAGCTCACCCACGTGTACCGCACGCTTGAAGACGTCTGGGCCATTAACAAGGCCATCGCCGAACTGACGGAAAAACTTGGCCGCAAGGTCAACGCCGTCACCATCGGTGGCGGCCTCCTCGGCCTCGAGTCGGCTGCCGGCACGGAACAGCTGGGCGCCACGCCGATCGTCATCGACGGTTCGCAGTGGCTGATGGCCACGCAGCTCGATGAAGGAGCTGGCCAGGCAATGGGCCGCCTCATCAAGGCCAAGGGCTTCGAAGTCCACGGGGGCGTGTTCCCGTCGGAAGTGCTTTCCGACGGCGAAGGCCAGGTCACGGGTGTCCTCATGGCCGACGGCCGCACCATCGATGCCGACATGGTGATCGTCGCCATCGGCGTCCGGCCCCGCGACGAACTCTTCCGTGCGGCCGAGGGCGAGGAACAGCTCTTCAGCCTGGGCCAGCGCGGCGGTGTGGTCATCAACGACTACTGCGCCACTGAGGTACCGGGCATCTGGGCCATCGGTGAGGTCGCCAACTTCGGCGGCATGTGCCTGGGTCTCGTCGCCCCGGCCAACACCATGGCCGAGATCGTGGCGGACCGCCTGCACGGCGGGGATGCAACCTTCCCCGGCTTCGACACCGCCACCAAGCTGAAGCTGTCCGGCGTGGATGTGGCCAGCTTCGGCGACGCCTTCGCCAAGACCGAGCACGCCCTCGAGATCGTCTATGCCGACCCCGCCCGCGGCGTCTACCAGAAGATTGTCACCACTGACGACGCCAAGACCCTCCTGGGCGGCATCTTCGTGGGCGACGCGTCACCGTACATGAGCCTGCGTCCTCTCCTGGGCCGCGAACTTCCCGCCGAACCCGGAGCGTTCCTCAGCGCGGCCGGCGGCGGCGACGCCCCCGAAACCGAACTGCCGGACGACGCCACCCTGTGCTCCTGCAACAACGTGACCGCCGGAACCATCCGCGACGCCATCAACGGCTGCGGCGCCTGCGACGGCAACGCCCCCGTCCAGGAACTCGGCGAACTCAAGGGCTGCACCCGCGCCGGCACCCAGTGCGGTTCCTGCGTGCCCATGCTCAAGAAGCTGCTGGAAACCGAGCTGACCAAGTCCGGCGTCGAGGTCTCCAAGGCCCTCTGCGAGCACATCGAACTGTCCCGTCAGGAACTGTTCGACGCCATCCGCGTCCTGGAACTGACCTCCTTCGAGGAGATCATGGCCAAGTACGGCACCGGCGCCGGCTGCGACATCTGCAAGCCGACCATAGGCAACATCCTCGCCAGCCAAAACAGCGCGTACGTGCTGGACGCCGGCCGCGGCACCCTGCAGGACACCAACGACCGCGCCCTGGCCAACATGCAGAAGGACGGCACCTACTCGGTGGTCCCCCGCATCGCCGGCGGCGAGATCACCCCGAAGAAGCTCGGCGTCATTGCCGCCGTCGCCGAAAAGTACAACCTGTACACCAAGATCACCGGCGGCCAGCGCATCGACATGTTCGGCGCCCGGCTCGAGGAGCTGCCCGAAATCTGGAAGGAACTGGTGGACGCCGGCTTCGAGTCCGGACAGGCGTACGGCAAGAGCCTGCGCACGGTGAAGTCATGCGTCGGTTCCACCTGGTGCCGCTTCGGCGTCCAGGACTCGGTGGCCATGGCCATCCAGCTCGAGCTCCGCTACCGTGGCCTCCGCAGCCCGCACAAGCTGAAGATGGGCGTCTCCGGCTGCGCCCGCGAATGCGCCGAAGCCCGCGGCAAGGACGTCGGCGTGATCGCCACCGCGGACGGCTGGAACCTGTATGTCGGCGGCAACGGCGGTGCCACCCCGGCCCACGCCCAGCTCCTGGCCAAGGACCTCGATGACGAAACCCTGATCAAGTACATCGACCGCTACTTCATGTACTACATCCGCACGGCCGACCGCCTGCAGCGCACCGCACGCTGGCAGGAAGAGCTCGACGGCGGCATCAAGCACGTCGAGGACGTGGTGGTCAAGGACACCCTGGGCATCGCCGAGGACCTCGAGGCAGCCATGGCCAAGCATGTCGACACCTACATCGACGAGTGGGCCGACACGCTGAAGGACCCCGAGCGCCTCCGCCGGTTCCGCTCCTTCGTCAACGCCCCCGACCAGAAGGACGATTCCATCACCTTCGTCCCGGACGAGCGGGGCCAGATGCGCCCGGCAACGGCCGAGGAAAAAGGAAAGGTGCTGATCGGGGCCTCCATCCCCGTGCGGCCCTCCACGCCGGATCTGCTCGACAAGAACGAGGTATAGGCATGCAGCTCAGCATTGATCTCACCGGCCGCGACGTCCTGGTCACCGGCTCGGGCTTCGCTGCCCGCCAGGCCGTCCGACGCTACGAGGCAGCCGGCGCCGTCGTCTCCCGCCTCAGCACCCCGCAGGGTGCCGGGCACGACGGTCCCCTCCCCGAGCGCCCGTTCCTCGTCGCGGCCGTCGACGACGGCCAGACCGGCTGGGAGCCGCTGCTGGACCGCTGCCGCGCCGCCGGCATCCCGGTGGCGGCCGAGCCTGCCGCCGGTCGGGCCGGTCACGTCACGCTGGTTGGCGGCGGCCCGGGCACCAGCGAGCTGCTGACCGTGGCCGCCGTCAAGGCGCTGCGCGATGCCGACGTCGTGTTCTACGACCGGCTGGCCCCGTACCAGGAGCTGGCGTCCCTCACCTCCGCCGAGCTCGTCGACGTCGGAAAGCGCCCGGGACACCACAAGGTGAGCCAGGGCGACATCGAGAAGCTCATGGTCGCTTCCGCCTTGGAAGGCAACAACGTGGTGCGCCTCAAGGGCGGTGACCCGTACGTCTTCGGCCGCGGCGGCGAGGAAGTTGCCTCCTGCGTCGCCGCCGGCGTCCCCGTCCGGGTGATTTCCGGCGTCACCAGCGCCATCTCCGTGCCGGCTGCCGCCGGCATTCCCGTGACGCACCGTGAAGTCAGCCACATGTTCACGGTGGTGTCCGGCCACGCGCCGCTCACGGAGAAGGAACTGACGCACCTGGCCGGCCTGGGCGGGACCATCGTGGTGCTGATGGGCATCGGCACGCTGCATCACCTCGCCGCGGGCCTCCGCCGCGCCGGAATGCGGGCCGACATGCCCATGGCCGTGGTGGAACGCGGCTACCGGCCCGGCCAGAAGACCACCATCGCGGAACTGGGCACTATTGCAACTGCGGCCGCCGGCTGCAGCAACCCCGCCGTCCTGGTGATCGGCGAGGTGGTGCGGGTGGCTGAGGCCAACCGCGGGCATGCCGAGGCCGAGGCGGAACTCGACCGTCTGGCGGCCTCGCTGCTGGGTTCGTGATAGGCATGAACGCAATGAATGCACTAACCTCCACCGAAACATCACCCGCCGAGACAGCAGTCACCGGCGCTGCACTCACCGGAACCGCGCCCACCGAAACCGCTCCGGAGGCGGCAGCCGAGGCCCCGCTGGAGGGTTTCCGGATCGGCGTGACGTCCCATCGCCGTTCGCGGGACCTCATCGAGGCCCTGGAACGCCGCGGCGCCGAGGTCCTGCACGCCCCGGCACTGAAGATCGCCCCCGTGAACGAGGACATCAGCCTCATAGAGGACACCAAGGCGATCATCGCGGCCAAGCCCGACCTCTGCATCGCCACCACCGCCTACGGCATGCGCCGCTGGTGCGAGGCCGCGGACGCTTCGGGGATCGGTGAGGAGCTGCTGGAAACCCTGGGCTCCTGCCGGATGTTCGTCCGCGGACCCAAGGCCCGCGGCGCTGTGCGCGCGGCCGGCCTGGCCGACGTCGGAATCAGCAGCGACGAAACCACCGCGACGCTCGTGGACATGCTGCTGGCCGAGGGTGTGCGCGGCAAGACCGTGGCGGTGCAGCTGCACGGCTACACGGACGTCCGCCAGCTGGAGCGGCTGCGCATGTCCGGCGCCACGGTCCTGACCGTGACCCCGTACCGCTGGGTGAAGCCCGACGGCGCCGACCGGCTCCCCCGCCTGATCGAAGCTGCGTGCAGCGGCAACCTGGACGTCCTGACGTTCACCAGTGCCCCGGCCGTGGATGCCATGTGGAGCACGGCCCACGAGATGGGGCTGTACAAGCAGCTCGTGGAGAGCCTCAAGACCACGGTGACGACCGCCGTCGTTGGCCCCGTGACCGCGCAGCCACTGCTGTACGCGGGCATCACTCCCCTGGTGCCGGAAAGGTTCCGGATGGGCGCGCTGATCAGGCTGGTGTGCGAGCACCTCGCGCTGAACCATGTGCGGCGCCTCGACACGCGGTCCGGAAACGTGGAACTGCGTGGCCGGTCGCTGCGCATTGACGGCGAGGCGGTGGAGATCGCCCCGGCGCCGCTGCTGCTGCTCCGCGCGCTCCTGGGCGCCGGCGGCGCGGTCCTGTCGCGGGAGTCCCTCTCCGAACTGCTCGAACTGCGCGGCTCCGTGCACGCGCTGGACATGACGGTCAGCCGGCTCCGCTCTTCCCTGCCCGACGGCAAGCTCGTGGAAACGGTGGTGAAGCGCGGCTACCGCATCCGCGTCTAGCCCTTCTACCGCAACGCGGGGTCACTTAACGCCCTATAAGGCCCTCCCATTGGGCGGTAAGTGACCCCGCGTTGCCTTCTTGCCGTGCAGGCGCCGCGGTGTGACCCACCTCATTACCGGTCAGTAAATAGTGGCGAACGGGCAGGGAAAAACAGGCAACACCCGGGAAACACCCCGGAAAAATCGGACGCCTACGCTGGGGTTCATCAAGCACACCGGCCGCACGATGGCCACCAGCGAAAGGGCCTGCACATGTCCGCTCCGGCATTGTCCCCCACCTCCGGCACCTCCCTCTCGACGGCAGCCGCGTCCGCTACCGCAATCTCCGCATCGAAGATCCTCATCGCCGGGGCAGGCCCGGCTGCCCAGGCCCTCGTGGCCCAGCTGGCCGCCGCACAGTTCCCCGGAACCGTCACGGTGCTGAGCAGCCGCGACGACGCCCCCGGCGATCTGATGGAACTGGCCGCCCTGCCGTTCGTCTCCGTGCGCTTCGGCCAGCCCGCCAGCCACATCGACGCCGCCGGCAAGGTGGTCACCACCGCCGACGGCATGGAATTCGGCTACGACCAGCTGGTCATCGCCACCGGCTCGGCCCCGGTGGACGCCCCTGTCGAAGGCTCCGGCCGCTGCCTCAGCTACTCCACCATCGATGACGCCGCGAAGATCGGCCACGCCGTCAAGGAAGTCACCCGGGTCCTCGGCCGCAGGCCGCTTGGCATTCTGGTGGGCACGGGTCCCGCCGCCGGGCAGGCCGAAGCGGTGCTCCGCGCCCGCGGCGTCCGGCCGGTCCGCACCACTGCCCGGCCCGCCGCCGTCGTGCCAACGCTTGCCGGCTCGGTACTGCCGGCTGCCGGCGTCGTGTTCGAGGACGGCAGCCGCATGAGCGGCGACCTGGTGGTCCTCGCCGAGGACCGCACGCCCCGGGACGGCCTGGCCGCCGGCGCCGGCGTGATGACGGCAGCGGCCGGCGGGATCGTCGTCGGGCGTGACTTCCGCTCCTCCGTGCCGGGCATCTGGGCCGTTGGGGATGCGGCAACGTTCGACGGCGTGCGGCTGGGTCTGCTGGTGGCGTCCGGGTCCGCTGCCGGCGTCTGCGCGGCCGAGCTGATGGCGGCACTTTCCGTGGGGCAACTGGCCACCGCTGCCTAGCTTTCCTGCTGTGGCAGGATGGTTCGCAAGGGCGCCGCGACACCCGGGGCGCCTTCGGCCAAAGGCCCATGGAAAGGACCAGCATGAGCAACGAAGCCAGCCCCGGCACGGGCACCGCGACCAGCCCCGCAGGATCTCCCGCGGAGGGCAGCGGGGCGCAGGGCATCGCTTCCTTCATCGACCACACGCTGCTGAAGCCGGAGGCCAGCGAGGCGGACATCCTCAAGGTGTGTGCCGAGGCCGCCGAGTACAAGTTCAAGTCGGTGTGCATTAACCCGGTGTGGGTCAAGACGGTGAAGACGGCGCTCAAGGGCACCGGTGTGCTCACGTGTTCCGTGGTGGGATTCCCGCTGGGCGCCACGCCCGCCGACGTCAAGGCGTTCGAGGCCCGCGGGGCTGTGCTGGACGGTGCCGATGAAGTGGACATGGTCATCAACATCGCTGCGGCCAGGGCCTCGGACAAGGGCGCCCTGGTGGACGACATCAAGGCCGTCGCCGAGGCCGTCCACCAGGGCGAGGCGATCCTCAAGGTCATCATCGAGACGGCCCTGCTCAGCGATGACCAGAAAGTCCTGGCCTGCGAGGCGGCCGTTGAGGCCGGCGCCGACTTCGTCAAGACCTCGACGGGCTTCAACGGCGGCGGCGCCACGGTCGAAGATGTGGCCCTCATGCGGCGCACCGTGGGCTCAGACGTGGGCGTCAAGGCCTCCGGCGGCGTGCGTTCCCTCGAGGACGCACAGGCTATGATTGCTGCAGGTGCAACACGTATTGGCGCCAGCTCCGGTATTGCAATCGTCAAAGGCGAACAGGGTTCGTCTGCGTACTGACCGGCGGCAGCCACAGTCTGAGCCCCGCGGGGCCGAGGAGGAATGAATGTCCAGCAAGATTGACCAGCAGGTAAAGACGCCCCAGAACGAGAACACCCTCGTGGGCAGCATCGTTCTCTTTGTGGTCATCATGGCCCTCTTCCTGGGCGCCATCTACTCGCTGTCCTTCCTGTCCCTGGAGAACCCGTGGCCGATGGCCGTGTGCCTCGGCCTGTTCGCCCTCGCCTTCTGGATCCCGCAGACCATCACCGGCCGCTCGGACAGCGCCGGCGAGTACTAAACGCCCCGCAGACTTTGAAGCCGAAGCCCCGGAATGTTCCGGGGCTTCGGCTTTTAACGGGAAAGGAAGGCCATGCCGTGCGTTCTAAGGGACTGATCCTGGGGACTCAGCAATGGCTGATCTAGGCCTCCGCCGGACCACAGCAAAGCGGACATCGGCCGTCGACGCGCTACTGCTTGCCGTCGCCGTGGCCTGGGGCTCGACTTACTGGGTCGCCAAGGAATTGGTCACCAAGGACACGGTGCTGGCGGTTCTCGGTGTCCGTAGGCTGCTCACCGCCGTCGTACTTGGCCTGATTCTTGTCGTGATGCGGACACGCTTGAAGAAAACCGAGGCGGTGATCGGTGGCATTCTTGGCCTGCTGCTGTCCACCGTCTTCACTTTCGAAACCTTCGGAATCGCCGCGACCAGCGCGACCAACGCCGGCCTCATCATCAGCCTGACCATCGTGATGATGCCGGTCTTGGAAACCCTCGTCGGTAAGCGAAAGCTGAGTCGGTTGTTCTACTTGGCCGCCGTGATTGCGATCGCCGGCGTGTACTTCCTTGCCACGGGCGGTGCCGCCACATCCTTCGGATTCGGCGATCTGCTGATCCTGCTGGCCGCCATGGCTCGAGCGGTACACGTGACCGGGATGTATCGGCTCTCGGCCGGGCGCAGCATCGACTCGCTGAACCTGACCTTCGTGCAGATGGCCACCTGCGGGCTGGTGTTTCTCATCATGTCGAGTCTCTGGGGCACGCCGCTCACGACGTATGCCGGAAGCATGAAGTGGTCCTCGGTACTCCAGATGGCCTACCTCGTGACCGTATGCACGGTGTTCCCGTTCTTCATTCAGATGTGGGCCGTACGTAAGACTTTCCCCCACCAGGGTGAGCCTCCTGCTCGGAACCGAGCCGGTCTGGGCGGCGGTCATCGGCGTGACACTGGCCGGCGACGTCCTGGGCCCCACCGGCATTGGTGGTGTGGTGCTTGTGCTGGCAGGCACCATGTGGGGGCAAAGGCTGGAACTCAGAACCCCTCAGGGAGCACCCGACGCCGCCCGTGAACCACGGAAAGCCCAAATCTCAAGTTAGTCCGAGCAGGCTGCTCGCCAGCCGGCCAGCCAGGGCCAGCGCCGCAGGGAAGTGCGAGCCGGCCAGCGACCAGGCCGCCAGGCACATGCCCACCATGGCGTAGCCGCTCACCGGGATCAGCACCAGCCACTCCCGCCGCGATCCGGCCCTGCCCAGCAGCGGGATGGAGAAGGCGCCGTTGGGCCGCCAGAAGTTCCGCAATACCCACAACCGGCGCAGGAACCGTGGCGGCTTGATCACCAGCGGCCAGAGCAGCGGAACTCCTCCGGTGGTCACCATGTCCCCCACAATGTGGACCACGACGCCGATCAGCATGGACATGGGCAGCCACGTCCACTGGTCCGGTGCAAACCAGGTCACCAGGCCGGCCATGACCAGGGCGAAGATCCAGTTGCTGATCCACCCGGACTTCGGAAACAGCTTCAGCGCCTTGGCCGCGATGTTGATCATGAACATGCACAGCAGCCCGGCGCCGACGGACAGCACGCCCCACGGCGTATCCACCTGGATCTGCGCCGCCACCGCGGCGAGCAGCACGAACATGGCCGCCCCCAGCACCGAATGCGTGCCCTGCCGGTGGCCGCCGCTGGCATTCTCGATGCCTACCGCGATCATGTTGGACAGCGGCGGCAGCGAGTGCGCCACGGTGCTGGAGCGGTGGTCCCAGTCGCACACGAGTGCAGTGCCCGCCGTCGCCATGCCCCCGATCAGCACTCCGGTGGCGTCCAGCGGATACCAGCCCAAGGTGTACGGCCCCGTCGAGGCAACAGCCACCCACGCCGCGGCCCCTGACGCGGCGTGGTGTCCTCCCATCACGGCTAGCCCTTCGTGGCTTCGAGCGGGACCGGAGCGTCCGAAAAGATGTTGCGGATGACGCCGTCGGCCCAGGCCAGGATTTCGGCGTCCTGCAGGTCGCGGCCGCCGATCCTTGCCGTCTTCGGCTTGGGGATGAGGACGGCGTCGAGGGCGGGCTTGACCTGCGCGCCCGGGTACATCCGGTTGAGCCGCATGGTCTTCGATTCGGGCAGCTGCGCCGGCGAGAACTTGATGAAGTTCCCCTGCAGGGCGACGTCGGAGAGCCCGGCTTCGCGGGCTCCCACCCTGAAGCGTGCCACGGCGACGAGGTTCTGGGCGGGCAGTGGCGGCTCACCGTAGCGGTCCACGAGCTCGGCGAGGACTTCGTCGATGGCCTCGTTGGTGAGTGCCGATGCCAGCTTCCGGTAGGCCTCCAGCCGCAGCCGCTCCCCCGGCACGTAGTCGTGCGGCAGGTGCGCGTTGACGGGCAGCTCGATCTTCATGTCGGCGGCCTTCTCCTCGGCTTCGCCGCGGTATTCGGCCACAGCCTCGCCCACCAGCCGGATGTAGAGGTCGAAGCCGACGCCCTGGATGTGGCCGGACTGTTCACCGCCCAGCAGGTTGCCAGCGCCGCGGATTTCCAGGTCCTTCATGGCCAGCTGCATGCCCGCGCCGAGTTCGTTGTGGGTGGCCACGGCCTTCAGCCGCTCCAGGGCCACCTCGCCGAGGGGCTTCTCAGAGGGGTAGAGGAAGTAGGCATAGGCGCGTTCGCGGCCGCGGCCGACGCGTCCGCGCAGCTGGTGGAGCTGCGACAGGCCGTACTTGTCCGCGCCGTCCACAATCAGGGTGTTGGCGTTGGAGATGTCCAGGCCGGTTTCGATGATGGTGGTGCACACGAGGACGTCGAAGCGCTTCTCCCAGAAGTCCACGATCATCTGCTCCAGGCGGCTCTCGGACATCTTGCCATGTGCCACCTCCACCCTGGCTTCGGGGACAAGTTCGCGGATTTTGGCCGCAGTCTTTTCAATCGTGGACACGCGGTTGTGCACCAGGAACACCTGGCCTTCGCGCATCAGTTCGCGGCGGATGGCCGCGGAGGTCTGCTTGTCCGTGTACGGACCCACATAGGTGAGCACGGGGTGGCGCTCCTCCGGCGGGGTGGCCAGCGTGGAAGTTTCGCGGATGCCGGTCAGGGACATCTCCAGGGTGCGCGGAATCGGGGTGGCACTCATGGCAAGGACGTCGACGTTGGTGCGCATCTTCTTCAGCGCTTCCTTGTGCTCGACGCCGAAACGCTGCTCCTCGTCCACGATCACCAGGCCGAGATCCTTGAACTCGAAGTCCTTGGACAGCAGCCGGTGCGTGCCGATCACCACGTCCACGGATCCGTTCTTCACGCCCTCGGCCGTTTCCTTGGCTTCCTTCGACGCCTGGAACCGGGACAGCGGCTTGACGCGCAGCGGGAAGCCGGAGAACCGCTCGGTGAACGTCTCATAGTGCTGCTGGGCCAGCAGGGTGGTCGGCACCAGCACCGCCACCTGCTTGCCGTCCTGCACCGCCTTGAAGGCGGCGCGGACGGCGATCTCGGTCTTGCCGTAGCCGACGTCGCCCGAGACCAGCCGGTCCATGGGGATCTCCCGCTCCATGTCGGCCTTGACCTCGTTAATGGTGGTGAGCTGGTCCGGGGTCTCCACGTACGGGAAGGCCTCCTCCAGCTCGCGCTGCCACGGCGTGTCCGGCGCGAAGGCATGGCCGCGCGACGCCATCCGGGCCGAGTAGAGCCGGATGAGCTCGCCGGCGATTTCCTTGACGGCCCGGCGCGCCTTGGACTTGGTGCTGGCCCAGTCCGCGCCGCCCATCTTGCTGAGTACGGGAGTGTCGCCGCCGACGTAGCGCGTCACCTGGTCCAGCTGGTCGGTGGGGACGAACAGCCTGTCCCCCGGCGCCCCGCGCTTCGACGCCGCGTACTCCAGGACGAGGTACTCGCGCACACCGTCGCTGCCCCCCGCCACCTTGCGCTGCAAAAGCTCCACGAACCGGCCGATGCCGTGCTGTTCGTGCACCACATGGTCGCCGGCCACCAGCTGCAGCGGATCCACGGCGTTCCGCCGCTTGGACGGCATGCGGCGCATGTCCTTCGTGGAGCCCGCGGACGTGCGGCCCAGGAGGTCGGCCTCGGTCAGGAGACCGAGTTTCAGTCCGTCCAGGACAAAACCGCGTCCGACGGCGGCGGTGGTCACCTCGATGATCCCCGCCTGGGGTTCGTGGTCCAGTGTGTCCACCCGGGCGCAGGGGATGTCCGCGTCGTGGAACAGCTCGGCCAGGCGCTGCGCCGGACCCGGGCCTTCGGTGGCCACCACGATCCGCCACTGGTCCCGCACATGCGAGCCGATGAAGTCCATCATTTCCGCCACGTCGCCCTGGTAGCCGCGGGGTTCGCGGGCGTGGAGGTTGAGCACGTCGATGTCCGGCGTCAGTTCCTCGTCCGTCGCCAGCGAGGTGATGGACCACCAGGACACCTCGTGACCGAGGGCCGCCGACCTGGTCTCGGCCAGCGAACGGAAGCTGGCGGAGTGCAGGGCCGCCGACGCCTGGGAGCTGAGGTCGAGCGGCGCGGTTCCACCGTCCGAGGCCGTGGACCAGGCGGCCTCCAGGAACTCCTCGTTGGTGGCCGCGAGGTCGTGCGCACGGGTGCGGACCTTCTCCGGTTCGATGACCACGGAGATGGACCCCGCGGGTAGCTGTTCCATGAACGGGACCATGGCGTCCACGAGGACCGGCGCCAGGGATTCCATGCCCTCCACGGCGATGCCGCCGGCGATCTTCTCCAGCATGTCGGCAGCAGCGGGCAGCTGGGACTTCAGCGTGGCAGCCCGGGACATGACCGATGGCGTGATCAGGATTTCCCGGCAGGGCGGGGCATGGAGTTCGGTGGGGTGATGCACGCCGGGAGCGGACAGCGAGCGCTGGTCGGCGACGGCGAACCAGCGCATCTGGTCGACTTCGTCGCCGAAGAACTCCACCCGGATGGGGTGGTCCTCGGTGGGCGCGAAGACGTCGAGCATGCCGCCGCGGACGGCGAACTCACCGCGGCGTGTCACCATGTCCACGCGGGCGTAGGCGGCAGCCGCCAGGTTCTTAATCACGTCAGTGAACGGCACCTCCTGGCCGACCTTCAGCGTCACCGGGACGAGGTCCCCCAGGCCGGCCACGATCGGCTGGAGCACGGCGCGGACGGGAGCCACGACGACGCGGAGGGGTCCCCCTGCGTTTTCCGGGCGGGCCGCCTTTTCAGGGCTGGCGGTCTCTTCAGGATGCGCCAGGCGCCGCAGGACGGACAGACGGCGGCCGACGGTGTCCGAACGCGGCGAGAGCCGCTCGTGCGGGAGGGTTTCCCAGCTGGGGAACTCGGCCACGGCGTTGGCCGGCAGGTAGGCGCGGAGCGCGGCGGCAAGATCCTCGGCCTCGCGTCCCGTGGCGGTGACGGCGAGGACGACACCCTGCGCGGTGTGTTCCGCGGCGGGGCCGTCGTTTTCTGCGGTCTTCACCAGTCCGTCCGCCATCTCCGCCAGGAGCACGGGCCGCAAACCTGCCGGGGCGCTGATCTGGTAGTCCTCGCTGCGGACGCTGAAGCTCCGCGCCGCCTCGGCCTGCACCCGGGCGAACGTCCTGTCCGCCTGAAGGGCGCGGCGCAGTCCGTCGAGGGGCAGGCTGTTGGAGGGCTGGCCTTTGGGGCTCTGGCCTTTGGAGCTCATGGGCAGGATCTCCTGGAATCTCATTCGAACGCAGGCAACACGAAAAGCCGAGATTCTTGCGAATGCCGGGGCTCCCAGCCTACCCCTGCGGGTACATAGGCGGCATCCAGGCCCTGGGTGCCGCATTGCTAAGCTTGCTGAGCAGGCGAAGTTCAGCACATCCTGACGTCCAGCACGGCCATGCCGCCGCCCCAAGGAGACTCCCGTGAGCGACCAAAACGGAAATGACAGCAGCGGAATTGTCAGCAGCCCCGGCGGCACGGCTGGAGCCAGCGCCGGCCAGGAGACTGGGACAGACGCGGCCCGGCCAGACGAGGCCCGTAGCCTCGAGGCCCGGACAGTACTTGTCACCGGCGCCACTGGGTACATCGGCGGGCGGCTGGTCCCGCGCCTGCTGGACGCCGGCCACCGAGTCAAGGTGCTGGTCCGGTCCCCGGAGAAAATCGCCGGCGTGCCGTGGTTCGACGAGGTCGAGGTGGTCCGCAGCAGCCTCGACGACTCCGCGGCGCTGGAGGAAGCCCTGCAGGGCGTAGACGTGCTGTATTACCTGGTCCATTCCATGGCGGCGGGCTCCGGTTTCGAAGCCAAGGAAAAGGCCATGGCCGAGCTCGTGGCCGGTGCTGCCGCGGCAGCCTCCGTCCGGCGGATCGTCTATCTGGGTGGCCTGCACCCGGGCAACACGGCACTGTCAACGCATATGCGCTCCCGCGAGGCGGTGGGAGAGGTATTTCTCTCCGGCCCAGTGGACGCCATCGTGTTCCAGGCCGGGGTGGTCATCGGCTCCGGCTCGGCGTCGTTCGAAATGATCCGCCACCTCGCCGAAACCCTGCCCCTCATGCCGGCGCCCAGCTGGGTCCGCAACCGGATCGAAGCCATCGCCGTCCGGGACGTGCTCTACTACCTCGTCGGAGCCGCCGCACTGACGGAACCCCTCAACCGCACTTTCGACATCGGCTGCCGGGATGTCCTGACGTACGCCGGCATGATGAAGGAGTACGCGGCCGAGGCAGGCCTGCCGGCGCGGCCGGTCCTGGCACTTCCAGTGCCGGCACCCAGGCTGGCCGGACTGTGGGTTGCCCTGGTGACTCCGATTCCGCTGTCCATGTCCGTGCCGCTGGTCCAGTCGCTCCAGCATGATGCCGTCTCGGCCGAACATGACATCGACAGCTACATCAGGCAGCCCGACGGCGGTCTCACCGGCTACCGCAGGGCCGTGGCCCTGGCACTCGGCAAGGAACGCGACGGCCAGGTGGAAACCACCTGGGCCAACGCCGGAGCGGATGCCGACCCGCTGCCGAGCGATCCGGGCTGGGCCGGGCACAGGGTGTACGTCGACGAGCGGACCTTTGCCAGCGACGTGGACCCGTCACACGTGTGGACGATCATCGAGGGGATCGGCGGCCGCAACGGCTGGTACTCGCTCCCACTGGCGTGGAGCGTCCGCGGCTGGCTGGACAAGCTCTCGGGCGGAGCGGGCCTGCTCCGCGGCCGGCGGCATCCGCACCATCTGGTGGCAGGTGAGGTGGTGGACTGGTGGCGCGTGGAACGGATCGAGCGCGGCCGACTGCTCCGCCTCCGGGCAGAAATGCGTGCACCGGGACGCGCCTGGCTGGAGCTCTGCGTGGAGCCCGACGGCACGGGAAGCCTTTACCGCCAGCGGGCGATTTTCTTCCCCAGAGGACTCAGCGGGCGGCTCTACTGGCTGGCCGTTCTTCCGTTCCACAGCATCATCTTCCCGGCCATGTCCCGCAACATTACCGCGGCGGCCCGGAGGCTGTCCGCTGAGGAGAAAACCGGCGTCGCAGGGCCCGCTGCTCGACGCACCGGTGCCGGGGAATCGCGGCCAACCCCGTAGGATGTGGTGAGCAAAAAGCGTTCTGCCCCACAACGACGGAGGATCAATGGCACTGAGTGCATCCACCACCCTTCCCCACGGCGTCGACAGCGTCACCGCAGTCTTCGCGAACGAGGACTTCCAGCGCCACACCAGCGAATACGTCGGCGGCACCCTCGAGTCCTTCACCGTGGCGGGCGACATCGCCGGGGAATTCAGCACCACGTCGGTGCGCACCCTCCCCACGACGCGCCTGCCGGAAATCGCCCGCAAGTTCGTCGGCGAAAGCCTGAAGGTGACCCAGGTGGAAAACTGGGACGCCCCGGCAGCCGACGGTTCGCGCCAGAGCACCATCTCCCTGAAGATCGCCGGCGCGCCGATCGACGTGGCCGCGGTGCAGCGTCTCGTGGCGGACGGCGGCAGCACGCGCGTTGAACTTGAAGGCAACGTCACGTCCTCCGTGCCGTTCCTGGGCGGCAAGATTGCCGACGCCGCCGAGCCCATGGTGGGCAAGGCACTGAACATCCAGTCACAGCAGGCCCAGGCCTGGCTCGAAAGCCACTAGTCCCGTGGACGTCCCCGCCTTCCTGGCCCTGGTCCTGATCGTTTCGGGCGTATGGTCCCTGGTGGTGTGGCCGCAGTTCCTGCGCCGCGTCATGAAGGACCCGCGGGCGCGGGACGCCGCCGGCAAGGCCACGAAGTTCCTCACGGTCCATGTGGTCCTGGTGACGGTGTCCATGGTGCTGGGCGCCGCGACGGCCGCCATCGGAATCGCGGCGCTCGTCAGCTGACGGCGCGCTGGTTGAGCTTGCCGCAACCTGGTTTCGGCAAGCTCAACCAGCGGTCAGCTAAGCTGGGTACAAATGGTGCGCCGGGAAGTCTGGTCGGCAAGTATTTAGCCGAGCCCGCGAGGACCTTCAATGCCCAAGCCGTCTTTCCAGTCCCGCAGATTCCCCTCCCGGAAATTCCCGGTATTCAGCCGCTCCACGTATCCGGAGTATCTCCGCATCGCCGCCATCCTCCGGACGGAGACAGTGGGCGGCGCACTCCTCCTCGCAGCGACAGCCGCAGCGCTGATCTGGGCCAACTCCCCCGCCGCGGACGCCTACTTTGGATTGCGTGACTTCAAGCTGGGCTACGCGCCCTGGCACCTGCAGCTGAGCCTCGGGCACTGGGCCTCCGACGGACTGCTGGCACTGTTCTTCTTCATTGCCGGCTTGGAACTCAAGCGCGAGTTTGTTTCCGGCGACCTGCGCAGACCGTCCCGGGCCGTCGTCCCCGTAACTGCAGCAGCGGGCGGCGTTGCCATCCCCGCCATCATCTACTCGGCCATTGTCTGGAATGCGGGTGCCGGGGCGCTGAGGGGATGGGCCATCCCCACCGCTACCGACATTGCTTTTGCGCTGGCGGTGCTGGCTGTCATCAACACCCATCTGCCGTCGGCGCTGAGGACGTTCCTGCTCACCCTCGCCGTGGTGGATGACCTGATCGCCATCGGCATCATCGCGTTCTTCTATTCCTCCGGGCTCCAGCCGGCCCTGCTGCTCGCCGCGCTTGCTCCGCTGGCTCTCTTCGCCTGGCTGGTGCAGAAACGGGTCAGCCGCTGGTACCTGCTGGTGCCGCTGGCCGCTGCTACCTGGGGCCTGGTGCACGCGTCCGGCATCCACGCCACAGTGGCCGGCGTCCTGCTCGGCTTCACCGTCCCGGTCGCCGCCTCGCGGCGGGAAACCCAACAAGACAGCACGACTGCGGGCATCACCACCGACGCCGGCGGCACCGGCATGGCTGCGCGCCTGGAACACCTGCTCCGTCCACTGTCTGCGGGCTTCGCGGTCCCCGTCTTCGCGTTCTTCTCGGCCGGAGTTGCGCTCGGCGGCACCACGGGACTGACGTCCGCCCTGTCCGACCCGGTGGCCGTGGGCATCGTGACAGCACTGATCGCGGGCAAGGCCCTAGGCGTCTTTGGGGCAACATTCCTGGTCACGAAAACCACCCGCGCGCAGCTCGACGACGGGCTGAAGTGGGTCGACGTCGCCGGGCTGTCCCTTCTGGCAGGCGTGGGCTTCACGGTCTCGCTGCTGATCGCCGAACTGAGTTTCGGCTCGGGGTCAGCCCAGGACGACCACGCCAAGGTGGCCATCCTCGCCGGTTCGCTGACCGCCGCGGCGTTGGCCGCCGTCGTGCTTAAGGCCCGCAACAGGCACTACCGCCGGCTTGAAGCGGAGGAGACAAGGGACGACGACGGCGACGGCGTGCCGGATGTCTTCGAACGGTCCGAACGGGACGGCTAAGTCAAGGACTGTTAGAGAGGCGCGGTCAGGCTGCCTGATTCAGGGCGTCCTCGGCCGCAACCCAGGAGATCATGGCGCATTTCACCCTTGCGGCGTAGCGGGCCACGCCTTCAAAGGCTGCTGCGTCGCCCAGGATTTCCGGGTCGGCCGGGATCTTTCCCCGGGACCGCAGGACGTCGCGGAAGTTCCCGATCACCGAGCGGAGTTCGTCTACGGTCATGCCCTCGGCCAGCTCGCTCAGCACGGAGGCGGAGGCCATGGAGATCGAGCAGCCGGCTCCATCCCACGCCAGCTGGGTGACTGTGCCGTGGTCCACGGCCACGCGCAGGGTGACCTCGTCGCCGCACACGGGATTGAGCTGGTGTGACTGGCCCGTGGACGCGCCGTCCGGGGCAGCCGTGGCGGCCAATCCGCTGCCGTGCCGGGCCTTGGAGTGGTCCAGGATAATCTGCTGGTAAAGCTGGTCGAGGCTCATGCTCAGGCACCTGTCGTTGGGGATCGGGGCTAGTCTTTTTGGGGGCTAGGCCCGGAAGTAAGCGCGGACTCCGGACACTGCGTCCAGGAACTCGTCCACGTCGTCGGTGGTGTTGTACAAGTAGGTGCTGGCGCGGGTGGTGGCCGTCAGGCCAAGGCGCCGGTGCAGCGGCTGTGCGCAATGGTGGCCCACGCGGACCGCGATGCCCCGCGAGTCAAGGAACTGGCCGACGTCGTGCGCGTGGACACCGGCAACGTCAAAGGCCGCCAGGCCGATGCGGTCCTGGCCGGCTGCCGGACCGAGCACGCGGACGCCGTCGATGGCCTCCAGGCCCGCCACCATCCGCTGGCCGAGCTCGGACTCCCAGCGGTGCACCCGGTCGATGCCGGTTTCGGTCAGATAGTTGACCGCGGCGGCAAGGGCCACCGCCTGCGAAATTTTCTGGGTGCCGGCTTCGAACCGCTGCGGCGCGGGGAGGTACTCCGCACGTTCCATGGTCACGGTGGTGATCATGGAACCTCCGGTCAGGACCGGAGGCAGCACGTCCAGGAGTTCCTGCTTGCCGTAAAGCACACCTACGCCGGTGGGACCCAGCATCTTGTGGCCGGAAAACACGGCGAAATCGACGTCCAACCGCTTGACGTCCAGGGCAAGGTGCGGTGCCGACTGGCACGCGTCCAGCACCACCAGGGCGCCTGCCCCCCGGGCGAGGGCCACGAGGTCGCTGACCGGGTTGATGGTGCCCAGCACGTTCGAGGCGTGGGTGAACGCCAGCAGCCTGGTCCGCTCGCCCACGATTTCGGCTGCCTCATCCATCCGCAGCACCCCGGCGTCGTCCAGCGGGATGTGACGTAGCGTGGCACCTGTCCGGTAAGCCAGTTCCTGCCAGGGAATCAGGTTGGCGTGGTGCTCCATTTCGGTGACCACGATCTCATCGCCCGGCCCCAGGGCCAAGTCCCGAAGCCGGGAGTCGCCGCGACCCTGGGCTACCCACAGCGAGGCGTTCGACAGCGCATAGCTGATGACGTTCAGGCCCTCGGTGGCGTTGGAGGTCCAGACGATCTCCTCATAGGCCGCACCGACAAAGTCGGCGACGGTCTGTCGGGCGTCCTCGAACACCTCGGTGGCCTCCACGGCAAGGTGGTGGGCACCGCGGTGCACGGCAGCGTTCCGCTGCTCGTAGAATTCCTGTTCAGCCTCGATCACGCTCAGCGGATTCTGCGACGTGGCGCCGGAATCCAGATAGATGAGAGGGCGGCCGTTGACCGTCTGGTTCAGCACGGGAAAGTCGTTGCGGATCCGCAGGACCTCGGTATTGTCCATCGCAGAAAGGGCACGCGTCAGCGTGGTTGGCGTTGATACTACGGCCAATGGAACTCCTTGGGTGCCTTGAGGTACCTCTCAATTGTCCCACAGCACGTTTGGCCCCAGCATGCGCAGCGTGGCAGGAGCCGAGCCTGCCTGACCGGGGCACAGGCCAAGGGCGGCCCCCGTCGCTGCGGGCCGCCCTTTTCATGCCGTCGGATATTTGTTTCTTCTGGACTTACTACTTAAAAGGGCCGGCGACGGCTGGGGGGAGAGCCTCGGTCTCAGAAGGCTCTGACGTCGCCGGCCCCGCCTCACCCGGCCCTGGGGCCGGAAACCTGGTGCGAGACCTGAAAAATCTGGTGGCAGCTTCGGAGGGGAGATCAGCCCGGCTTCCGCTGCCACTATTAGTTAATCGCGTACTGGCGCCCGCGGCACCAGTATTAGGTACTCGTTTTTCTGAGTACTCAACTACTGGTTCCCGCAGGTAGTGATGTCCGGCCCGCAACCGCGCGGAATTTGCCCTGAGCGGGCCACAAAAAAATCAGCTTGGGGAAGCGCTACTTCTTCGGAAGGGCGAGCGCGAGCTCGTCGCGGCGGCGGACGCCGAGCTTGACGTAGCTACGGTACAGATGCCCCTCGACGGTGCGCACGGACACCATCAGGTGCTGGGCGATCTCGCGGTCTGAGAGGCCCTGCACCGCCAGTTCCACGATGTCCCGCTCGCGCCGGGTCAGGTGGACGCTGGGGACGGAGGCAACAAACGGGCTTTCCCGGAACCGCTCGCCGAGCTCCTGGTCGCATTTCTCCCGGTGCGCGATTGCCTGGCGGGCGCGGCGCCGCTCCCCCGCGGCTTCAAGCAGTGCTCCAGCCCGGGCGTAGGCCTCGCGCGCCAGGTTCAGCAGGCCCGCTTCCTCCAGTGCGGCTGCTGTGTCCGTGAGGACGTCCGCGTCCTCCGAGGCCCACGCCTGGGCCAGCTGCTGCCAGCCGGCTGCCCACCGGCCCTCGACGGTGGCGGCGAGCGCGGCGAGCTCCTCCGCCAGCGACCGCTCGCCAAGATCCGAGCAAAGGATGAGGCACTCCATCCTGGTTCCGGGATGGTCCGTAACGGACTCGGACGCCGCGAGCTCACGGAGCCGGTCCAGGCCGCTGCCCTTCCGGTCGAGGTGTTCAGCCGCGGCGGCCGCGTAGGCCTCCGCAACGGCGTCGCAGCCGGGCCCGCTGGCATGCCTGGCCGAGATGAAGTCCTGTTCGAGCCGCTTCGCCTGGGCGGCATCACCCAGGCGTGCTGCGGCGTAGAAGGCAAGCGACGAGCCGAACCTGAACTCCTGCAGCGGGTCGTTGACCCGAAGCGCCTCAACGGCAGGAAGGAGGACCTGGTAGGCGCGCTCCAGCTGCCCCTGCCGCAGCAGTCCCAGGCCGCGCAGTGCCTGTATCCCGCCGCCGAAGGTGGACGCACCCTCCGTCCGCTCCGTCGGATAACCGGACAGCTCATGTTCGGCCGACTCCCAGTTGCCGGCAGCGAGGGTGCTGAGCGCCAGCCGGGTCAGGACAAACTCGTTGAAGAAATACAGGCCGCCGCTGAGCGCGGGAAGGAAAGGGCCCGCGGCCACGGCGGCGGCGTGGGCCTGGTGCGACCTGCCGGCGGCGACCAGCGCCTGGGCAAGAAGGGCCTGCGCCACAGCGTGCTGTGTCGCCTCGACGCCCGACGCCGTGTCCGGATCCGTGGTCCCCAGAGCGGTGATGACGGCGTCAATGCCTTCGTGATCCCCGGCGGCCGCCATCTCCAGCAGCGCGTGGATCCTGTCCTGCCAGGCATCGTCCGGGGCCATCCTGGCCGCCTCCAGCTGGTGGCGTGATTCAGCCCTGAGCGACGGCACGGACTTGCCCAGCGCCATGTGGGATGACGCCCTGAGCATGAGGACCTGCGGAGCTTCCGGATCCTCCGCCAGATCGAGCCAGCAGCCGTCAAGGAGTTCGGCAGCCTCGCGGTACTTGCCTTCATTGAAGTGGGCCCGCGCGGTAATTGCGAGCGCATGGGCCTGCAGCTCCGGTGCCCGCACGTGACCGGCCATGAGCCGGGCGCCGGCGTTGTTGAACGTCGTCGCGGCCAGCAGCCCCGCGTCCAGCAGGTCCCGGTCGGGCACCTCCAGGCCGCACTCCAGCGACCATTCGACCAAGCGCAGCCTGCCTTCGGCACTTGCGGCGGCAGGATCCAGATAGGCATCAAGCTTCTGCCTCAACTGCAGGCTACGCGAGACTGACACCTGGCGGCGCGTTGTTTCGCCCAGGATGGCATGGGTGAGCCGCAGCTCGGTAGGCATCGCGGCGGATTCGCTCACCACCTGGTTGTCCAGCAGGGAACGCACGACGCCGACGCCGCAGACGTCCTCGATCAGGCCTCTGGGCACCGGCTCGGCCAAGGCGATCAGCTTGAGCGCATCCTGTTCCTCCGGCGTTCTCCGGAGGAGATCCTTCACCACGAGATCCGAAAGCCTCGGTCCGTCTGCCGGCAACGGTCCGAGCAGCACCCAGATTCCGTTCCGCTGGACCAGGGTTCCGGCGGCTGTTGCATCACCCAGCAGGCAGTCGAGGAGCAGCGGGTTGCCGCCCGAAGCAGACCACAGCGACTGGACGGTGCTGACGGGAACCGTGCCTTGGAGTGTGTGTTCCACTACCTCCCTGACCTGCTCGCCGCTGAGCGGCCGGAGATCGATGCGTTCGGCGAGGCCGTCATACCAGAGCTGGTTCAGGGCCTGAGGCAGCCCCGGCCGCGGCCGCCCTGCTGCCAGCACTGTCGCCCAACCGGCGGAGGTCATGTCCACCACCATGCTGGCCGTGGCGTCATCGAGGTGGTGGGCGTCGTCCACCACCAGGAGCACGGGGGCGTCGGTGCCGCGGTTGAGGTCGCTGATTCCCTTCAGCTCCTGGAAGTGGGCCCAGACGGCCCGCAGCACCGCCACCGGGGAGTCGGCTTCCTCGGGGGCGAGCCCGGACGTGTAGGGCGCCAGCACACCGTAGGGAACCTTGGCCAGCGAGGAGCTGCCGTGGATGCGGAGCACGGTCATCTCTGCCGTCATTTTCTCCCGCACCGCGTCAGTCACGGATGTCTTTCCGACGCCGGGGCCTGCCATCAGGTAGACCGCCTGGCTGGCCCGGCTACGGATGACGGTGCAGATATGCTCTATCGCCTCTCGGCGGCCGGTCAGCTGCCGGAGCTCGGATTCCGGTTTGGGGCCGTGGCCATTGGACGCGACGCTGTGGGGCGAAGCGCTGTGTGCTGAGGAGCTGTTAAACGAGGCCAGGCAGATCACCCCTGGATGTCACGCCGAGCTTGGTGAAGACCTGATAGAGGTGTCCCTCCACCGTTCGGACTGATACGCCCATCTCCAGGGCGATGTCCCGGTTGGAGACGCCCCTTCCGGCCAGCCGGGAGATCTGGCGTTCGCGCGCGGTAAGGAGCGGGCTTCCGCTGCTGGGAACGATCGGGAGGCTGGGCACCGTGGCGGTGAGGGTGTCCAGACGGGCCTGGGCAACGCGCGCGGAGGCGGAATCGCCGGAGTGGCGGGCAAAGTCGACGGCCAGCGCAACGCACCGGGCCTCGACGGCGTCGAGTTCCAGTTCCGCGCAGAGGTGGGCGCCTTCCAGAAGAACCTTGGCGTCCTTGGTGCGGGTGCCCACGGCGATGAGGCGTGAGATCTCGGCGAGGGTCCCCTGGCGGTGGCCCGCCACCTCCTCCATCAGGCGGAAGTCCTCGTCGGTCCCGTTCACGGTCGCTCCCAGCAGGCTGATGCCTGCCAGCGTGTACCGGCCGGCATCGATGTCGCGGTGTGCCGCCTGGAGCAGGCGCTTCACGGCTTCGGTGTCCCCCAGCCAACGCCCGGCCATGTCCGCGCAAAACTCGGTGACGAACACGGTGCCGAAGTTGCAGTGCCCGCGCACGCCGCGGAGCTTGTCCAGATACTTGTGCGCCTGCCCGGCGTTGCCGATCTGCGCGTAGGCGAAGGCCGTGGCGGCGTAGGCGGCCTGCAGCATGTTCAACACGGGGCGGAGCTCAAGCTGGGCGACGGCGGACAGCAGCGAGTCCAGGGCCACGGCGCCACGGCCGGAGAAAACGTAGGCGATTCCGGCGGCCAGTTCCGTGGCAGACGTCCGGTAGGCCAGCCGGCGCTCCTCCTGCCCCTTGGGCGGGCCAACGAGTTCCAGGCACCGCTTCCACTGGCCGGCCTGCAGCAGCACGTTGAACGCCGTCATCGCGAACCGCTCGCGCAGCCCGGTCAGCGGCTCTGCGTCAGAGAGCTGTCCTCCCACGCGCCGCATCAGTTGCAGGGCGTCCATTTCCCGTCCGACCGCCGACAAGGCCGGCATCAGGATCAGCGCCGCTTGGATCCTCAGTCCCGGGTCCTTGTTGACCGCGGAGTCTGTAGCCTCCTCCAGCTCCCCAATCATGGAGGCGTAGTCGCCGATGAACGATTTGTATTCGAATTCGGCGAGGGTGATGACGTTGGCGGCGGTGCCAAGCGGATCGGGCCAGCTCGACGCCACACCAGCGGGAACGTTCAGCCGCTTGCGGGCAGTTGCCAGCTCGGCCGGCACCTTGTCGCACAGCTCCGGCAGCCAGATCATGACCCGGATCTTGGCTGCCACCACGCGGGCAAAGGCCTGCTCGTCGAGCGCGTCCAGCTGTACCCGGGAAATGTCCTCCAGCGCGGCCATGGCCTGCAGCGGCAGGTCAAGCAGCAGGTAGGCGGTTGCCTTGTACAGCTGTGCTTCCACCCAGACGGAGTCTGTCTTTTTGATGCCTTCAACGCAGGAGATCGCGAACCGCGGGTCAAAGAACTGCACCGCTGCCTCCGCCGCCGCCACCGCCATGGCAGGGCTGAGTTCGGCCTGGCATTCCCGGGTCCAGGCTGCGAACTCGATCCGCTCTTCCATGCTCAGAGCCGACAACTCGGGCTCGTTGCTGCCGAGCAGCAGGGTCCGGAGTTCACGACGGCGGGAGATGCTCAGCCAGGAGCGAACCACGTCCCCAAGGTACTGCTCCCGAAGGGAGACCCAGCGGTCCCCCGTGACGCGGACCGTGAGCAGCCCGGCGTCCTCCATGTCGGCTACGGTGGCGGTGCCGTAAACTTCGGTCAGCCTTGCCAGAGGGACACGCCGCGCACAGGCAAGCATCTCGATGACCTCGCGGGTTTCCGGTTCTTCCCGGGACCAGCGGGACCGGACGATGTCATCCAGCCCGGTGGCGCCGTCGAGCACCACCCTGTCCCGCAGGGTCCAGACGGAGTCCGACAGGACGAGGTTTCCCGACTGTCGCTGCTCGGTGACGAGCGCCTTGAGCAGGAGCGGATTGCCGCCCACGATGGCATGGTAGGTGCTCACGAGCGAGGCCGAGACCCGGTGGCCCAGCAGCGTCAGCAGTACCTGCCGGGTCTGCAGTTCGTTGAGGTTCTCAAGCCGGACTTCGGTCAGCCGCCGGTCGGTGAGCAGCCAGTGGAAGTCCGCCGGAAGGTCACTGGTGCTGGGGGCGATGGCAATGACGCGGGCGGTGTGCGTCAGCATGATGTTCAGGATGACGCCGGCACTCATGTCATCGATTTGGCCCGTTGTGTCCAGGGTGATGACGCAATCCCGGCCGGCGGCGTCGGACCGGATCAGGGAGGTGATGCCCTGGAGGATGGCGGTCGGGGAAGCCAGCGCCGATTGCGGAAGCCTGGCCAGAAGGAAGGCGAGGCAGCCGTACGAGGTTTGTGAGCCGGCCAGGGGGCTGCGCAGCTGAAGCGCCCAGACGTCGGGACCCAGCTCGGCAACGGCGGTGCGCGCGAGCGAGGACTTCCCCACACCGCGGGCACCGGTGATCACAACGCCCAGGGACTCGGGATCCGTCAGGGCACTGCGGATGGCTTCAAGGTCTGCGCTGCGCGCGGGAACCGACCACCTTTGGAGGTCCGTTCCGCCCGCGACGCCAGCCGGCCCCGCAAGCACGCCCGCCGTAGACCCACGTCCCCAGCTCAGTGGCTCAATTGACATGAACTTTTCCTTACATCCCGCCCGGCAGGATAAAGGCTCCATCGCCTCCCCCGCTTAGAAAGTAGACTACCCCGTTACTTTGCGGGGATACAGGGCACTGCGTTCACATTTCGCAGACCTTGAGGTGACCTTGAGGGTTCGTGCGGTGCGGAGGAAAAACGGAGGGAGAGGTCGCTAGACCTTGGCGGAGTGGAACTGCTGCTGCGCGGCCGTCAGCCCCTCCCTGACCAGGAGCTCGACGGCGTCGGCGGCGTCATCGAGCAGGAAGGGCAGTTCCTTCTTCTCCGTAGTGCCGAAATCCCGGAGCACATAGTCGGCAGTGTCCATCCGGCCCGGCGGCCGGCCGACTCCCACCCGGACGCGGAGGTAGTCCTTGGTGGCAAGGGCCTTGGAGATGTCGCGGAGACCGTTGTGCCCTCCCTCGCCGCCGCCGATCTTCAGCTTTACGGTATTAAAGGGGATGTCGATCTCGTCATGGACGGCCACCACCCGGGACGGCTCGACGTCGTAAAACCTGGCAAGCGCGGACACCGGGCCGCCGGAAACGTTCATGTACGTGCCAGGCTTCGCCAGCACCACCCGGGGACCGCCGATTCCCAGCCGTCCTTCCAGGACGAGGGCCCTGGCCTTGTGCGCCTTGAACTTTCCGCCGATGCGCCCGGCCAGCCCGTCCAGCACCATCTGGCCGACGTTGTGCCGGTTGCCGCTGTATTCGGGTCCGGGGTTGCCGAGGCCTACGATCAGCCAGGTGTCAGTCATGAATCAATCCTAAGGCGGGGGTTTTGCACACAAGCGGGCAGGGACGGCAGTGGCCGGGCCCGAAAAGGACCCGGCCACCGGTCCGCGCTTCAGTTAGCGCGGGAAGGGTTGTACCCGAATTACTCGGCAGCAGCCACTTCGGCCGGAGCCACTTCTGCGGCGGCTTCCTCAGCTTCGCCCTCTTCAGCCGTTGCAGCGGCCTCGGAGATGTTGACAACCAGCGCCTCAGCGTCGGTCAGCAGGACGGAGCCCGTGGGCAGCACGAGGTCGGAAGCGTGGATGTGCTCGCCGGCGGCGCGGCCCTCGATGTTCACCTCGACGGACTCGGGCAGGTGCGTTGCTTCTGCCTCGAGGGAAACGACGGTGAGTTCCAGGTTGTGAGCGGTACCCGGAGCGGTTTCGCCAACAACGTGCACGGCTACGTCCACGGTGACCTTCTCGCCCTGGCGGACGGTCAGGAGGTCGATGTGCTCGATGATCTGCTTGATCGGGTCGCGCTGGACGTCCTTGACGAGGGCCAGGTGGCCTTCGCCGTTGAGGTCCAGGGACAGCAGGGCGTTCGCGGTACGCACGGCCAGGGTGGTGGCCTTGGCCGGCAGGGTGATGTGGATGGGCTCTGCGCCGTGGCCGTAGATCACTGCGGGGATCTGGCCGGCTGCGCGAGCGCGGCGGGCGAAGCCCTTGCCGAATTCGGTGCGTGCTTCTGCTGCGAGCTTCTGCTCAGACATGTGAATCTCCTGGTGGATGTATTGGTTCAGCAAGGGCGGAGGTCTGGAGTGACCTTCAACGCCGGGCGGCCCGAAGGCGGCCCCACCAGAAGGGTGATTCAGACCCAGTCGATAACGGAGACCAGCAGTCCGGTGCTCCGCGGATGCGGATTTCCGGCGCTCTCCCTCGCCAAGGTATCGGGAAAAAGCTTACCAGTGCCCGGCCCGTTTACTGAAAACGGGCCGGGCACCGGCGCAGACAAGGCCGTTAGGCGTTGCCGTCGAACAGGCTGGTGACCGAACCGTCGTCGAACACTTCCCGGATGGCCCGGGCGATGAGCGGTGCGATGGACAGGACAGTGAGCTCGGGGAAGCGCTTGTCGGCGGGGATGGGCAGCGTGTTGGTGACCACCACTTCCCGGGCACCCGACTCAGAGAGCCGCCGGGCGGCGGGGTCGGAGAACACCGCGTGCGTGGCCGCGATGATGACGTCCTTGGCGCCGGCGTTCTTGAGCACCTGCACGGCACCGGAGATGGTTCCGCCGGTGTCGATCATGTCGTCGATCAGCACGCAGGTGCGGCCCTCGATCTGGCCCACCACGGTCTTGGACACGGCCTGGTTGGGCACGGTCAGGTCGCGGCTCTTGTGGACGAACGCCAGCGGAGCGCCGCCGAGGCGCTCGGCCCATTGCTCGGCCACGCGCACGCGGCCGGTGTCCGGTGAGACCACGGTGATGTTATCGGCGCTGACGCGGGTGCGGATGTAGTCCGCCAGCAGCGGGATGGCCATGAGGTGGTCCACCGGGCCGTCGAAGAAGCCCTGGATCTGCGAGGTGTGCAGGTCCACACTCATGATCCGGTCGGCGCCAGCCGTCTTGTACATGTCAGCCACGAGGCGGGCGGAAATCGGCTCGCGGCCGCGGCCCTTCTTGTCCTGGCGTGAGTACGGGTAGAACGGCGAAACAACGGTGATCCGCTTGGCGGAGGCACGCTTCAGCGAATCAATCATGATCAGCTGTTCCATGAGCCAGTTGTTCAGCGGCGCGGGATGCGCCTGGATGACGAAGGCATCGGTTCCGCGTACGCTTTCCCCGGCGCGGACGTAGATCTCGCCGTTGGCGAAGTCGTAGGCGTCCACAGGCAGCAGTTCCGTGCCCAGCTCCTTGGCGATCTCCCGGGCAAGCTCCGGGTGCGCACGCCCTGCGGCGAGCACCAGTTTCTTCTCGCCGTGAGCCGTAATTTCGGTCATGGTTGCTAGCCCTCTTCTGTAGATGCGGGGGAATTTGAGGTCTCATTGCGGCCTTCGCGGGCCGCGGCTGCTTCTGCCAGCTCCGCGGAGAGCGAGCCGGGGCGGTTGGCCGCGACCCAGCCCTCGGCGTTGCGCTGTGCTGCCATGGAGAGCACCAGGGCACCGGCGGGCACGTCCTTGCGGATCACGGCTCCGGCGCCGCTGTAGGCACCGTCCCCCACCGTGACCGGAGCGACGAATACTGTGTTGGAGCCGGTGCGCACGCCCGAGCCGATCACCGTGCGGTGCTTCTTCTCGCCGTCGTAGTTCGCGGTGATGTTGCCGCAGCCGATGTTGGTGTCCTCGCCGATCTCGGCGTCCCCGGCGTAGCCCAGGTGGGACAGTTTGGAGCCGCGGCCGATCCTGACGTTCTTGGTTTCGTAGAAGGCACCGATCTTGCCTGTCTCGCCCAGGACCGTTCCGGGGCGCAGGTAGGTGAAGGGGCCTACACTGGCCCCCGCGCCGATCTCTGCGCCGGATCCGTGGGTCCGGGTCACCTTGGCGCCCTCGCCGATGCTGACATCCGTCAGCGTGGAGTCGGGGCCGACGACGGCGTCCCGCGCCACCGTGGTGGCGCCGTGCAGCTGGGTGTTGGGCAGGATCCGGACGTCCTCCGCCAGTGTCACCGTGGAGTCGATCCACGTGGTGGCGGGGTCGACGACGGTAACACCGGCGCGCATCCAGGCTTCCACGATCCGGCGGTTGTGCTCGGCGCCGAGGGCGGCCAGCTGGACGCGGTCGTTGGCGCCTTCCACCTGCCAGCGGTCGGCGGTGACGACGGCGGCCACCCGGCCGCCTGCCTCGCGGGCCAGCCCGAGGACATCGGTCAGGTACTTTTCGCCCTGTGAGTTGTCGGTGGTGACGTGGCCGAGGGCGTCCCTGAGGACAGCAGCGTCAAACGCGTAAATGCCGGAGTTGATCTCGCGGATCGCACGCTCGGCGTCGGTGGCGTCCTTGTGCTCGCGGATGCCGGTTACGGTGCCGTCTTCCCCGCGGAGAATGCGGCCGTAGCCGGTGGCGTCGTCCAGGACGGCGGTGAGCACGGTGACCGCGTTGCCGTCGCGCTGGTGGGTGGACACGAGTTCGGCGAGCATTTCACCGGTGAGCAGCGGGACGTCGCCGTAGGTGACGATGACGGTTCCGGCCACAGGCTCCTTGGCGTCCAGGGCTTCGAGGGCAACTTCGACGGCGCGTCCGGTGCCGGGGACCTCGTCCTGGTCCACGATCACGGCGTCGGGATCGAGTTCGGTGAGGTGGGCTGCGACGCGGTCGCGCTCGTGCCGGACCACCAGCGCCAGGCGTTCGGGGCTGATGCTGCGGGCGGCGAGCAGGGCGTGGCCCACCATGGAGCGGCCGCCGATTTCGTGAAGGATCTTGGGGGTACGGGATTTCATCCGGGTACCGGCGCCTGCAGCTAGGACGATAACGGCGGCTGGGCCGGACTTGTCGGGGCTCACGTACGGGCTCTCCTTGCTCGGTTGCGCTTACTGCATCCGCGGCTGCCTGCGCGGCGGTGTCCGGGCCTGTGCCCGGAACCGGCAACAGGGTTCATCCTACTGGACACCTCTGATGCAGCTGTTCCGCCCATAGGATTCGAACCTATACTCCACGGCTCCAAAGGCCGGGGTGCTGCCATTACACCAGAGCGGACCGTGCCCGGCGCTAAGCCCGGGCACGAGAACCAATTCTGCCACGAACGTTGACGCTCGTGCGACCTCGGCGCTTCGGGTGCGCCGGTGCCGGGCCGGGGCAGCGCGCCGGGACTTGCCGCCACCCCTCCCGCCGCCTGGCGTAAGGCATGATTGGACGGTGAGCAACAGCACAGGGACAACTGACGGTCCGGGGAACCTGCCAGCAAGGCCCGACGCCGCGGCGGGGCGCATCCCCCGGTCGCGGATGACAGGACCGCAGCGGCGGTCCCAGCTCATCGAAGTAGGGCGGGCCCTTTTCGCGGTGCGGGGGCTGGACGGCACCACCATTGAGGAGATTGCGGCCGCCGCCGGCGTTTCCAAGCCCGTGATCTACGAGCACTTCGGCTCGAAGGAAGGCCTGTACACGCAGGTCGTCGAGTACGAGTTCCGGATCCTGCTCGCGGCCATCAACGACGCACTCACCCAGGAAGCCAAGCCGAGGGTCCTCGTGGAGCGCGCCGCCCTGGCCCTGCTCACCTACATCGAGGAACGCACCGACGGCTTCCGCATCCTCATGCGGGACGCTCCGCCGTCCCAGCCCGAAGGCGCCTTCTCCACACTGCTCTCCCACGTGACCGCGCGTGTTGAACACATCCTGTCCGACGAATTCGCCCGCCGCGGGTTCAGCGCAGCCGACGGCGCCATGTACGCGCAGATGCTCGTGGGCATGGTGGCGATGACGGGCCAGTGGTGGCAGGACGCCCGCCAGCCCGACAAACGGGACGTCGCCGCCCACCTCGTCAACCTCGCCTGGAACGGCCTGACCGGCCTCAAAAAGGATCCGGAACTCCGCAGCGAGGCTTAGCCTGCTCCTGGTGGAGTTTTTGTCCAGATAATGGGACTTCCGAGGCCTTTGGCGCCCGATATCTGGACAAAAACTCTGAACCGGTTACTCGCCGAGGACTTCCAGGGCCTCGAGCCACTCGAGTTCCAGGGCTTCGCGTTCTTCGGCCAGGGTCTTGAGCTTCTTGTTCTGCTCGGCCATGGCCTCGAAGTCGTTGTCGGCCGTGCTCTTGACCATCTGGGCGTGGATTTTCTCTTCCTGCTGCGTCAGCTTGCCCAGCTGGCGGTCGATCCGGTTTTTGGCCTTGCGGGCGTCGCGCTTCTCGGCTTCCGAAGGGCCGGCCGGGCCTGCGACGGCCGGTGCCGAGCTGCCGCTGGGACCGGTGACGGGGTTGCCGCCGCCGGTGATGGTGGAGCCGGCCAGGGCACCTTCGCGCAGTTCGAGGTACTGGTCCACGCCGCGGGGCAGGGCGCGGATCTTGCCGTCACCCAGCAATGCCATCTGGTGGTCCGTGACGCGCTCCAGCAGGTAGCGGTCGTGGCTGACCACAACGAGAGTCCCCGGCCAGCCGTCCAGGACGTCCTCGACGGCGGCCAGGGTGTCCGTGTCGAGGTCGTTGGTGGGTTCGTCAAGCATGAGCACGTTGGGTTCTCCCACGAGGAGGCGCAGCAGCTGGAGCCGGCGGCGTTCGCCACCGGAAAGGTCCCTGACCGGGGTCCACTGCTTCTCGTTGGTGAAGCCGAGCTGTTCCACGAGCTGACCGGCGCTGAATTCCTTGCCGCCAACGTTGAAGGACCGCTTTTCGCGCTCGATCACTTCGATGACCCGCAGGTCCTTGACGTCGTCGAGCTCCTTGACCTCCTGGGTCAGTACGGCGGTGACAACCGTCTTGCCGCGCTTGACCTTGCCGGAGGTGGGCTGGATTTCGCCGTTGAGGAGTTTCAGGAGCGTGGTCTTGCCGGCACCGTTGACGCCGACCAGCCCCAGCCGCTCCCCCGGTGCGAGGCGAAGGGTGATGTTGTCGAAAAGCTTTTGCGCTGGGCCCTGCCTATCGGCACTACCCAAGAAGTCCAGGGAGACGTGCTCAAGGTCGAGCACATCCTTGCCCTGGCGCGCCGTGGCCATCTTGCTCAGCGCCATCGAGTCGCGCGGCGCCGGAACGTCGGCGATCAGGGCGTTGGCTGCCTCGATGCGGAACTTGGGCTTTGCAGTGCGGGCGGGGGCGCCGCGGCGCAGCCAGGCGAGTTCCTTCTTGACAAGCTGCTGCCGTTTGCCTTCCATCACCGACGCGGCGCGGTCACGTTCGGCACGGGCCAGGACATACGCTGCGTAGCCGCCTTCGAAGGGATCCACGATGCCGTCGTGGATTTCCCAGGTCTTGTTGCAGACTTCGTCGAGGAACCAGCGGTCGTGGGTAACCACCAGGAACGCGCCCTGGTTGGCCCGCCAGCGGGTCTTCAGGTGGCGGGACAGCCAGGCGACGCCTTCGACGTCGAGGTGGTTCGTGGGCTCGTCGAGCATGATCACGTCGTGGTCTTCGATCAGCAGCTTCGCCAGGGCCACGCGCCGTTTCTGGCCGCCGGAGAGTGCGTGCACGTTGGCGTGCCAGTCAACGTCGGACACCAGTCCGCCCATGATCTCGCGGATCTGCGGATTGCGGGCCCATTCGTAGTCCGCCTGGTCGCCGACGATCGCGGCGCCCACCGTGAGGTCGGCGTCGAGGACGTCGCTTTGGTCCAGGTAGCCGATGTTGACGTCTCCGCGCTTGGTGACCCGGCCGGAATCGGGGGTGGACCGCAGCGCCAGCAGCCGCATCAGCGTTGACTTGCCGTCGCCGTTCCTGCCGACCATCCCGATCCGGTCACCCTCTTCGAGTCCGAGGGTGATGCCGTCAAGAACGGTGCGGGTTGCGTACGAGACTGTGAGGTTCTCGCCGCCGAGCAGGTGTGCCACGGGGAACTGCTTTCTGATGTGTTGGTTGGAAGGTATTAAAGGAGCGTATCGGAGATGATGCGCGCGCCGGGCACGGGCCCGTGGACGGCCAGTGCGTTGAGCCCCTTGCGCTGCAGCTCCCCCGCGAGGTTCTCCGCCGCTTCGGGATTGTGCGCCAGCAGGGCCACGGTGGGCCCGGAGCCGGAAACGATCCCGGCAATGGCTCCGCAGGACTCGCCCAGTCCCAGGGTGTCCCGGAGTCCGGGGGCGAGCTCGATGGAGGCGCGCTGGAGGTCGTTGACCAGCACCCGGCTCAGGGCATCGGCGTCGCCGCTGCGCAGGGCCTGCAGGATCTTGGGGTCCACGGCAGTGGGCTCGTCGCCGTCCACGCCCTCGGCATCGCGGAGCCTGTCCAGCGTCCGGAATACTTCCGGAGTGGACAGCCCGAACTCTGCGGTGACAAGGACCCAGTCCGTCTGGGCCTTGGCCAGCGCGGGAGACAGCTCATCGCCCACGCCCAGCCCCACGGCCGTGCCGCCCAGCAGGGCGAAGGGAACATCCGCCCCGAGCTCGGCAGCGAGGTGGGCGAGTTCGTCCCGGGACAGGCCGCTGTTCCACAGCGCGTCACAGGCCAGGAGCGTGGCGGCAGCATCCGCGGAACCGCCGCCCATGCCGCCTGCCACGGGCACCCGCTTGGTGATTTCAAGATGTACGCCGGTGGAGTGTTCCGACACATCGGCCATGATGGCGGCTGCCTTGTAGGCGAGGTTCCGCTCGTCGAGCGGGATGTCCACCCCGTCGAGATCCAGCGTGCTGTCCGGGCTGATGCCGACAGTGATGCCGTCGGATGTTGTGCTGGTGGCCGCGACTTCCTCGTACAGCGACACAGCAAGGTAGACGCTGGCCACGGAGTGGTAGCCATCCGGCCGCAGGGGCCCGACATCCAGCGAGACGTTTACTTTGCCCGGAGCCTTGACCCGGACGGTCCTTGCCGCAAAGCGCCCCCGCACGCCTTGGACCGCCATCAGGCGTCCGCAGCCGCGCGGGCTTCGGCGATCCTCGCAAACGCGGCGATGTCGATCACTTCGCCGCGCGCGGTGGGGTCGACCCCGGCCGCAACCAGGCAGCGTTCCGCTTCGGCGGCACTGCCGGCCCAGCCGGCCAGGGCTGCACGGAGTGTCTTGCGGCGCTGCGCGAAGGCAGCATCAATGACGGCGAACACCTGCTGGCGGCTGGCGGTGGTGGCCGGGGGCTCGCGCCGGGTGAAGGCCACGAGCCCGGACTGGATCTTGGGGGCGGGCCAGAACACGTTCATGCCGATGATGCCGGCCTTGCGCATGCTGCTGTACCAGGCCGCCTTGACCGAGGGCACACCATAGATCTTGGATCCGGGTTCGGCGGCCAGCCGGTCGGCGACCTCGTCCTGGACCATGACGAGTCCGTGCCGGATCGACGGAAAGTGCTGCAGCAGGTGCAGCACCACCGGCACCGCGACGTTGTACGGCAGGTTGGCGACGAGCGCTGCGGGCTCGGCCGGCAGTTCGGTCACCTTCATGGCGTCGGCGAGAACCAGGTGGAAGTCACCGCTTGCGTCGGGCCGCCATTGCCGGATGGTCTCCGGCAGCTTCGCAGCCAGGACCGGGTCGATTTCGACGGCGACCACTGCCTTGGCGGCGTCGAGGAGCCCCAGCGTCAGCGACCCCAGCCCGGGTCCGATTTCGAGGACCGTCTCGTCGGGTCCGATGCCGGCGGCGGCCACGATCCTGCGGATGGTGTTGCCGTCGATGACGAAGTTCTGCCCAAGTGTTTTGGTGGGGCGGACGCCGATCTCCCCGGCCAGCCTGCGGATATCGGAGGCACCGAACAGAGGAGCGGGCGCAGTGCCGGAGGCGGAGGGGGTCGGGTCAGTCACCTAGGTATCCTATCCCGCAGTTCAGTAATGGGCGGGGCTCGCTGCCGGGCGGGCACGTCATTGTTAGTAGGAGACGGCGAAGGCCGGGCCCGGAGGTTCCGGACCCGGCCTTCGTGGCCGCCGCGGCCGTGGTCAGCTGCCGCAGCGGCGCAGGATTATCGCGCCAGCGGTTGTTGGCGCCGGTGGCTAGCTGCTGGCTGCCCAGCCGCAGCCCCACGGCTGAAGGCCGCGGTCCGCATAGACACGGTTGGCGATGTCAATCTGCTGTGCCTTGGTAGCCTGGCTGGCGTTCGGGGCGTAGGCGCCGCCGCCGGATCCGATCCAGGTCTGGACGTCGAACTGCAGGCCGCCGTAGTAGCCGTTGCCGCTGTTGATGGACCAGTTGCCGCCCGACTCACACTGCGCGATCTTGTCCCACATGGCCACGTTCATCATGGCCGGGGCTGCTGCTCCGGTGTTTCCGCTTTCGGCCTCGGGGGCAGCTGCGGGCTTGGGCTCTTCCTTGGTGCCCACCGTGATCTTCTCGGTTACCGGCTCCCGGGTGGTGGTCTTGGAAACGAGCGTCCGGGAGGCCTCACGGCCGTCGACCAGGACGAGCTTATAGGTGAGGGTGGTCTCACCGAGCACGCCGGCCTGGGTGACTTTCTCCTCACCCTTGGGAAGGGTGTCGCTGTCCGCGGTGAGCGTCTGGAACGCGACCTTTTCGGTGACGGTGGTGGTCTTGCCGGCAACGCGGGACACCTTGATCACCATGTTGTTGACCACCGGGGCGTGCGCCGGCTGCGACGTCCGGTCCGCGGCGGCGAGCCGGATGCCGGCATCCTTGAGGACCTCACCGACGCTGGCGGCTGTGGTGGTGGTTTTCTTGGCCTTGCCGTCGGCGATGATGCTGACGGTCTTCGGCGTCGAGATGGCCACGAACGAACCGTCCACGGCCAGCTGCGCGTCCTTCGGCACGGAGAGCTCCGAGGCGCTGGCAACGCCGAGCTGGGTCACAAGCCCCGCCACGTCCTGGGCCGTGGTGCTCACCGTCTTCTCCGCACCGTCCAGGCTGACCTTCACGGCTTTCGCCATGTTCACGTTGATGACGGAGCCGTTCGCAACACTGGAGTCCAGCGCGGGAGACACGCGGTCGGCCGGGTGCAGCTCCACGTTCGCGCTCTTCACCACCTGTTCGACGGTGCCGCCGAAGGTCTGGACGGAACTTACTTTCCCGTCGACGTTCAGGGTGACTGTCTTGTTGCTGCCCACAAAGGCAACGAGCCCGAGCACGAGGGCCGAGAGCACCACCAGTTGCGTGCCGACCTTGATGAAACTGAACTTGCCGTCTGACGTGAAGAAGTTGACCACGATTGCCCGTAACTTTTGAGCCATCCGGGCACGGGGAAAAACGCACAGGGGGACCCGCAGCGGTCACCGGGATGGTGGACTCCGGACAGGCCGGAGCACGCCGCAGGCATGTGCGTCGCCACACTCACATGGCAGGGCATCCGGAGGCGCCCTGCCTGTCACGAAAGTGAGTTAAATCATCCGGAGGCCTTCCCCGACCCCGGCTAATAGTTTTTCACTGTAACCGAAGCGTTATAAACCCTCCAAAATACATGCCTACCAGGTATGTATTTTACCGAGCGGCGCCCGTCGCGGCTCAGTCCCAGGATCCGTACGCCCGCACAGTGTTTTCGCTCACTTGGCCGCACAGCTCGGCCAGGTCCTTTTCTGTCAATTCCGCCATCGCCCGTACGGTGTACGGCACCATGTAACTCGCGTTGGGGCGGCCGCGGTGCGGGTGGGGTGTAAGGAACGGCGAGTCGGTTTCAACCAGGACCAGCTCAGGGTCCGCCACCGCGAGCGCCTCCCGGAGGTTGGTGGCGTTCTTGAAGGTCAGTGTCCCTGCGAAGGACATGAACCACCCTTCGTCGTTGCAGATCCGGGCGAGCTCCCCGTCCCCGGAAAAGCAGTGGAAAACCACCCGCTCCGGGGTGCCCTCCTCACGCAGGACCTGGACCACGTCCTGGTGCGCGTCGCGGTCATGGATCTGCAGCGTCCGGTCCAGCCGCTTCGCGATGTCGATGTGCCGGCGGAAGGAGTAACGCTGATGCGCCAGCCCCTCCCCTTCCGTGCGGAAGAAATCCAGGCCGGTTTCGCCGATGGCGCGTACCCGCGGGTGGCCCGCCAGCTCCTCGATCTCCGCCAGGGCGTCCTCAAGCTCACCGCGGACGGCATAGCCCGGTGCGTCATTCGGGTGGAGGGCGACGGCCCCCAAAAGGCGCGGGTCCAGGTCAACGGCCCGCACGGTGAACCTCGAGGATTCGAGGTCGCAGCCAACCTGCACGGCGCCACAGACACCCACCGCTTCGGCTGCATCGAGGGCAGCCGCGATGTCCACCCGGACATCATCTGTCGGGAAGTCCAGGTGCGTGTGGTTGTCCATCACGGGAACGGGCAACGGTTCGGGCGCCGGCGGGAACCCGCGCTTGCCGGAACCGTCGCTGCCGGGCGCCCGGTAGGGCCGGGGAGTCAGGGAATGCCGCATTCCTCCAGCCTATCCGCCACTCGGTTGCGCCTCTTCCCGCGTGGCACCCCCCGGAGACCCCCTTGGCATTACCGGGAGATTTACGGGGAACTCTCTGTTAGCCACGGCAGTTGTGTTAGTACGCTGGTACGGACGGATGTGAGCGCCCAGGCGGGCAAGGGCAGGCCTCCGCCGCTTCGTTCCGCTTCACTCTGGGCTGAAAGGTTGCCGATGGAACCCCACCGACGCATCACAATCGACGAAGCACTTCCGGGCGGACAGGGCTTCACGGGAAGTACTGCGCGCGGCGTCAATTCCTTCAACGGCCACAAGTCTGTTCCTCTGGAAGCTCCGGCTTTCCGCGCCGCGAGCGAACGCATCCTCTCGGCCATCAACACGGTCATCGACGGAAAGGCCGAGGCCGCAAAGCTGGCGCTGACGGTCCTGCTCGCCCAAGGCCACCTGCTCCTGGAGGATGTCCCCGGGGTGGGCAAGACGCTGCTGGCCAAGACCCTGGCCCGCACCATCGACTGTTCCGTCAGCCGGATCCAGTTCACACCCGACCTCCTTCCCTCGGATGTCACCGGCGTCTCCATTTACAACCAGTCCTCGCGCCAGTTCGAGTTCCGCCCGGGCGCGGTGTTCGCGAACATCGTCATTGGCGACGAGATCAACCGGGCCTCCGCCAAGACGCAGTCTGCCCTGCTCGAATGCATGGAGGAGCACCAGGTCACGGTCGACGGGCACTCCTACAAGCTCGGCGAGCCGTTCATGGTGGTGGCCACCCAGAACCCCATTGAGATGGAAGGGACCTATCCGCTCCCCGAAGCCCAGCGGGACCGCTTCATGGCCCGGATCTCCATGGGATACCCGGACAAGGACTCTGAGATTGAAATGCTCGAGACCCACCAGGCCACGTCGCCGCTTGCCCGGGTCAAAGCGGTCGTCACGGCAGCGGATGTGGCTGCCATGATCGCCACCGTCCAACAGGTGTTCGTCTCCGAAGCCGTCAAGGAGTACACCGTGGCCGTCGGCCGGGCCACGAGGGACAGCGCCATGCTGCGCCTGGGCGCGAGCCCGCGCTCCCTGCTGCAGCTGCTGCGGGCCGCGAAGGCGACCGCGGCGCTGGACGGCCGGGATTTCGTCCTGCCGGATGACGTGGTCGCCGTTGCCGAGGCGGTGCTGGCCCACCGGATCATCCTGGACCGCAAAGCCGCGAGCTCGGGCGAGACCCCGCAGGGCGTCATCCGCGGCATCCTTGCCAGGATCCCCGTGAGCCGGGAGATGACGGAAAAGGCAAACTCCGGGCGGACCGCACCCGAACTCCGCCCTAGCCGCTAGTCAGGACCATCACCGTGGCACTGCTGGACAGCCTCCCCCGACATCTCTTCAGCTCCCGGGGCTGGGGACTCCTGGCGGCCGGCGTCGTCTCGCTGCTCTGTGCCCAGGTCATGGGCCGCCGCGACCTTCTGGCCCTCGGCGTCCTGCTGCTTGTCCTGCCGCTCGTTTCGCTGGCTGGCATCAGGGTGGTCAAACCGCGGTTCCGGGTGTATCGGGAATTCAGCCCTTCCACGGTGGAGACAGACTCCGTCACCACAGTCCGGCTGGCCGTCGCCCGGACCGGGCTGGGCACAGGCCGGGTCATCATGGAGGAGCGGCTGCCGCCACGGTTCGGTGAATCCCCGGCCTTCCGCTTCCCCGCCAGGTCCGCCTCGGGCGGCACCAGCCGCTATGAGTACCACCTGAGGTCCGGAAAGCGGGGACAGTTCACCATCGGCCCCGTCACCGCCGAGTTTACGGATCCGTTCGGGCTGTCACTGCACAGGCATTCGATCGACGACGGCGACACCCTTACAGTAACGCCGGCGGCCATCGAACTCCCTTCCACCGGCCTTGCCGGCGCGCGCGGCAACGACGGCATCACCGCCACCCGGACGAGAGCCAATCCCAGCGACGACGACGTCATGACACGCGAGTACCGGCATGGCGATCCGATGCGCCGGGTGCACTGGCCAGCCACCGCCCGGCACGGCGCCCTGATGGTCCGGCAGGAGGAATCGGTCACCACGCCCGAGGCCACGGTGATCCTGGACCACAGGTTCGTGGCCCATTCCTCGGGCTACGGCTCGGTGTTCGGCGGCCCTGGGTTCGGCAGCCCGGCCGACGACGGAAGCGACCTCGTCACGAGCGACACCTTTGAGTGGGCCGTTACCGCGGCCATGTCCGTGGGCGCCCACCTCGCGGAACTCAATTACTCCCTGCGGTTCCTGGACGCGGCCGGTGAACCAGCCTTCCAGCGTTCATCCTCGGCCCCGGAGCCTGACAACGACCTGTACAGCGGCGCGGCCGGCATCCAGTCCATCGCCGAAAGCCTCGCCGCGATCCAACTGACCGGCCCGCACCACGCCCGCAGGGAACACGACACAGGGCGCCGCGAGCATGCGGGCAATGCCGATGCTGCCCAGTCCGTCTTTGATGACCGGCTTATGGACAAGCTCGCGGCCCACCGGATGCGCGGCCCGGTCCTGGCGCTCCTCGGGAAGATCTCGCTCGCGGAGGCGCGGGCCCTCGCCCCCGCGGCCGGCTATGCCGCCAACGCGTTTGCCGTGCTGATCACAGACAAACCCGCGGAGTGCCACGATCTGCTCGAGGCACTGCGTTTGGGTGGCTGGCGCGCTGTTGCCGTCGAGGCGTCCACGTCGCTGCCGGCCGCCTGGACCTATTTCGACGAGGGCGACGCCGCCCTGTGGACGGCTGCGGCGGACGCCCGCCGCGGGGCGGAGGTGGGGCGATGACACTGACGTCACAACCGCAGGCCGGGACCGGACTACAGCCGCAGCCCGTCCCGGGCTCCCCCGGCAGCGGAAGGTTCGGGGCCGGTGCTTTTCCTTGGGTCATGGCCGGCGCGGTGGCGGTGTCCGTATGCGGCGCGTCATTGTCCCTCAACGGGGTCCTGAGGGGTTGGGCGTGGTTCCTGCCTGTCCTGACCACGGTGGTGGTGGTCTCGCTGACCATGGCACTGCTGCGCACGTTCCGGGCCCAGCCCTTGCTGGTGGCCGCGGGAGGCCTTGCATCCCTGGCCCTCATCCTGACGTTCACCTTCTTCCGGCGTGACAGCATTGCGGGTTTCCTTCCTTCCCAGGCAACCTTCGACGCGCTGGGCAGGCACCTTCGCCGGGCGAGCGAAACGGTGCTGGCCGAGAGCTCGCCGGTAGCACCCAATGCCGGCATCGTCCTCGTGGCGTGCGCCGCGCTCGGACTCGTCGTCATCCTCGTGGATGCGCTGGCCCTCCCTTTGGGCATGCCGGCAACGAGCGGACTTGGCCTGCTGGCGGTGCTGGTTGTTCCGGCCATGATCAAACCGCAGAGCGTCGGATGGCTGGGATTCGTGACGACGGCGGCCGGCTACCTCGTGATCCTCGCCTGCAGCCAGTGGTTTGCCCCCGATGCCCGGACACAGGCGGACACCGCCCGAAACCCGGGCCAGGTCAGGCGCGCCGCGCTGACCGCAGGCGTGGCGCTGGTGGTCACGCTGCTGCTGCAGCTCGTGGTTCCGGGCTTCGACCAGGGCACGTTCCCCCAAGGCTCGCGGCTGAACCCCTGGAGTACAGCCACAGGACTGAACCCCATGATCAGCCTCGGCAACAGCCTGCGCACCCCGACCGGCGAGGGGAGGATCACCTACGCCACCAACGCCACCACTCCGCTTTACCTGCGCTCCGTCACTGTGGACCGTTTCGACGGCGAGTCCTGGTCCCCGGACGACCGCAATGCGAGCCGCCGGGCAGGCACCGGACGGATGGACGCGGGACACGAGATCCTGGCACCCGAACAGACCCGGCAGGTGACGGTGGTTAACACCGGCGATTTCACCAGCCCTTACCTTCCCGTTCCGTACGCCCCCGAATCCGTGAACGGGCTGACCGGGCGGTGGAGCTGGGATCCTGCGACCCTGAGCATCAAAGGCACCGACACCAACTCCCGCGACCAGCAGTATCTGGTGCAGTCCTCGGTGCCGAAGCTGACAACGGAGCTGCTGGATGCATCCTCCGCTCCCGTCCAGGGCGTGCCGGAGGAGTTCATCCGGCCGCCGTCGAATGTTCCGGACATCGTCCGGACCACCGCCGAGTCCGTTACCGCGGACAGCAGAACGGCCTATGCCAAGGCGATGGCGATCCAGAGGTTCCTGCGCGGCCCGGGCTTCACCTACTCCTTGGAGTCGCCCGTCCAGAACGGGTACGACGGAAACGGGTTGTCGGTCCTGGCGGACTTCCTGAATCAGAAGAGCGGCTACTGCATCCACTTCGCCTCCGCTATGGCGGTAATGGCCCGGCTTGAAGGCATCCCGAGCAGGATCGCCGTCGGATACGCGCCGGGCAGGCAGACCGGCGCCACGGTGTCCGTCGCCGGCCAGGGAGCACTCCCGGAATACGAAGTCGACGCCCGCGACGCCCATGCCTGGCCCGAGCTGTACTTCCAGGGCCTTGGCTGGGTCCCGTTTGAGCCCACTCCCTCACGGGGCGTGGTGCCCGCCTACGCGCAGGACTCCTCGGCGTCCGGCGGAACCAGCACCAACGAACAAAACAACGACGGCCTGGTGCCGAGCAACGGCGCCACAGCGCCGTCGTCGGCGCCGGCACCTGCCCCCTCCCCCTTCCGGGGAGCGGAACCGCCGACGCCGGGAGCCAGCTGGCGCCCGCTCTTTACACCGCCGCCGGGGTTCTTCTGCTGGTCCTCCTGGCCGCCTCGCCCCGACTGGTGCGCGGAGGCGTCCGGGCACGGCGCCTGAGGGGAACGGGCACCGGCAGGAACCGGCTGGCCGAGCCGCCGCTCGTCTGGTCGGAACTCCAGGACCTGGCCACTGACTACGGCGTGCGTCCTAAGCCCAGCGAGACTCCGCGGACATTCTCGGCCCGGCTGTGCGGCTCCCCGGCCATGCGGCTGCGGGCCGGGTCAGATCCCGGCAGCGGACCAGACACCGGCGGCGCACCAAACACGGGCAGCGGATCCGCGCACAACGCCCGGACTTTCCCTGCGCAGGCGGTCCATGCCGTGACGGTCCTGACGGATGCCTACGAACGGCATCAGTACGGCCGGCCCGCAGGCCAGGACGCTGCGCGCCACGGCCTCCCGGAGGAAGCCGCCGTCGGACACATCGGCCAAGTGCGGCAGGGGCTGCGCCGCAATGCCGGCGTAGTAGGCCGGCTCCGCGCCGACTGGCTGCCGCCGTCGGTCCTCTCCCGCTGGGGATCCGTGGCCCGATGGCCTTTCGGTGTCATGGGCCGGGCGGCGTCCCGGGTGGGGCACGTAGCCTCTGCGCTGTGGCGCAGGACCCGCAGCGGCCTCCGCCGCCTGCGCGCCGGTTAGCCGCGTTAGCAAACCCAACGTTTGACATGTGACCGGCACCACCCTATCTTTGAGAAACGGGAAAGCGCATTCCAGTCCGTTCCCAGGAGTGGCATCCATTCCAAGATGCCTGCGGACCGTAGTGGCCTTGGCGACGCGAGCGCAGCCTTCCCGCCTGATCCTGGACCCAGCGACGGGGCCCGTCCAGCGGGGCAGACGAATTGTCCAAAGGAGGACGACATGAAGAGCGACACACACAAGCTGCGGACTTCCACTGAATCGATTCAGAAAGGCCCGCGCCGGTCGAGCAGCACCAGGAAGGCTGCCGCCAGCGGCTGGGTGGGCAGCGCCCTCGAGTACTACGACTGGTTCATCTACGCCCAGGCCGCAGCCCTGGTCTTTCCCACCGTCTTCTTCCCCGCCGGAAACCCGACCGTAGCGCTGATCGCCTCGCTCGGCACGTACGCCGTGGGATACGTCGCCCGCCCGATCGGAGCCTTCGTCCTCGGCCAGTGGGGCGACAGGCACGGCCGCAAGAACGTCCTGGTCCTGGCCATGCTGCTGATGGGCGCCTCTACCTTTGCGGTCGCCCTGCTGCCCACCTATGACCAGGTCGGCATCCTGGCCCCGGCGCTGCTGCTGGTCCTCCGCCTGATCCAGGGATTCGCCGTTGCCGGGGAGCTGAGCGGGGCCAGCGCCATGATTGTGGAACACGCGCCGTTCGGCCGCCGCGGCTTCTATGCAAGCTTCGCCCTCCAGGGCACCCAGGCCGGACAGATCATCGCCGCCGCCGTCTTCCTTCCGCTCTCGGCCGTGCTCACCGCTGAAGACTTCCACGCCTGGGGCTGGCGCATCCCGTTCCTCCTCAGCGCCCTGGTGGTGTTCGCCGGCTACATCATCCGCCGCCGGGTTGAGGAGACACCCGTGTTTGTGGAGGAGAAGGCACACCGCGACGTCCCCAGGATGCCGGTGGTCCAGGTGCTGCGGGAAAGCGGGCTGAACGTTGTGCGGGCAGTCTGCATGACGCTGGTCAACGTTGTGGGCGTCACCGTGGCGGTCTTCGGTGCGGCCTACGCCACGCAGCCGGGGTACGGCATCGGCATGAGCACCACGGTCTACCTCTGGATCCCGGTACTGGCCAACGTCGTCGCGCTGGCCCTTATCCCCTGGTTCGGGGACCTCTCGGACCGCTTCGGAAGGCGGCCGCTGATGATCGTCGGCTCGCTGGGCTCCGGCGCGCTGGCCTACGGGTACCTGTACGCGGTCAGCCAGAACAACGTGCCGCTGACCATTGTCCTGGCAATCCTGATGTGGGGCACGCTCTACCAGGTCTGGAACGCCACCTTCGCCAGCTTCTTCCAGGAGCTCTTCCCCTCCCGGACGCGGGTTACCGGGTTCGCCATCTCGCAGAACATTGGGCTCCTCATCACGTCCTTCCTGCCGAGCCTCTTCGCGGTGGTCGCTCCCCCGGGTTCGGCAAACGTTCCGCTTACGGTGGGGTCCATCTGCTTCGGCATCACGGTCATCGGGGCGATTGCAGCCTGGTCCGCCAGGGAGACACACCGGATTCCCCTCAGCGAGCTGGGATCAGCGGAGGCCACCCCGGTCTCCCGCGAGGAGTACGCAAGCGTCCGGGCCGCAGCCCGCTAAGCCCTGCGGCAACTGCCCGTCGCAAAACGCACTGGCCCGCAGGATTCCTGCGGGCCAGTGCGTTTTGTCGTTGCCTTGTGTCGTTGCGCCGGGTGTAGTTGGTTGTATCCGGTGCCCGGCTTGTTAGCCGGCGTAGGGGTCGGCGATGCCGATGTACTGGGTGTAGAGGTATTCCTCGATGCCTTCGAGGCCGCCCTCACGGCCCAGGCCGGACTGCTTGACGCCGCCGAAGGGTGCCGCGGCGTTGGAGACGACGCCGGCGTTCAGGCCCAGCATGCCGGTCTCGAGCCGCTCGCCCATGCGGATGCCGCGGTTGAGGTCCTTTGTGAAGACATAGGCCACCAGCCCGTATTCGGTGTTGTTGGCCAGGCGCACGGCCTCGTCCTCGGAGGAGAACGTGATGATCGGGGCGACGGGGCCGAAGATCTCCTCGGACAGGATCCGGGTTCCCTCGGTGACGCCCTTGAGGATGGTGGGCTGGTAGAAGTAGCCGGGCCCGTCCACGGGGGCGCCACCCACCACGGTGGTGGCACCCGCGGAGACGGCGTCGGTGACCAGTTCGTGGACCTTGTCCCGGCTCTTGGCGTCGATCAGCGGGCCCACCTTGGACTCGGGCTCGGTGCCGCGGGCGGTGGTCATGTCCTTCATCTTCGCGGCGAACTTCTCCGCGAACTCGTCGGCGACGGATTCGTGCACGATGAAGCGGTTCGCGGCGGTGCAGGCCTCGCCCATGTTCCGCAGCTTGGCCAGCATGGCGCCGGCGACGGCGGCATCGACGTCGGCGTCTTCAAACACCACGAACGGGGCGTTGCCGCCGAGTTCCATCGAGGTCCGCAGGACCGTCTCGGAGGCGTCGGACAGCAGCCGCCGGCCAACCTCGGTGGAACCGGTGAAGGAGAGCTTCCGGAGCCGGGAGTCCTTGATCAGCGGGCCGGTGGTGGCTCCGGCCGTGGAAGTGGGGATGACGTTCAGGACGCCTGCGGGCAGGCCGGCCTCCTGCATGACGGCGGCGAACAGCTGTGAGGTCAGCGGAGTGAGGTTCGCGGACTTCAGCACCATCGTGCAGCCGGCGGCGACGGCGGGGGCGATCTTGCGGGTGGCCATGGCCAGCGGGAAGTTCCACGGCGTGATCAGCAGGCACGGGCCCACCGGCTTCTTGGTCACCAGCAGGCGTGACTTGCCGTCCGGCGAGACAGAGTAGCGGCCGAAGGCGCGGACGGCTTCCTCGGAGAACCAGCGCAGGAACTCGGCGCCGTAGGTGACCTCGCCGCGGGCCTCGGCCAGCGGCTTGCCCATCTCCAGGGTCATCAGCAGTGCGAAGTCCTCGGCCCGCTCGGTGACCAGTTCAAAGGCCCGGCGCAGGATCTCGCCGCGCTCCCGCGGCGGCACCTTGGCCCAGGACTCCTGCGCGGCGGCGGCCGCATCCAGGGCAGCGGCGCCGTCCTCGGCGGAGGCGTCGGCGATGCTCAGCAGCGTCTTCCCGGTGGCGGGATCCTCGACGTCGAACGTCTTGCCCGACGCCGCGGGACGCCACTCGCCGTTGATGAGCAGGCCGGTGGGAACAGACGCGAGCAATTCGCTCTCGCGTTCTGCGGTAGCAGTGGACTGTGTAGTAACAGACACGGTGACTCCCTCGTCAGCAATCGGATTGCCGGTTATGCGCAGCTCCTGCACACGGCGTGCCGCCGCCTGCCGCCCGCTGCTCGCTTGGCTGGATTAACAGCCACGGTACTGCCCGCGTCTCGGCAGTGTCTACGCATCGGCGCACTGCCCGTCCCGCCATTCGTTGTGCAGCTGCACAGCAGTTCCGGCGGGCTTACCGGAGCGGGGATGTCACCGCGCCGCGAGGACGGCTGAGTACAGTTCCCGCTTGCTCACGCGGGTTTCTTCGGCGACGGCAGCGACGGCGTCCTTGAGCCGGACACCCTTGGCCACGAGTTCATTGACGGCGGCGACGCCGTCCTCCGGGGAGCCGGGCGCACGCTCCGGCGCACCCGCCACCACCACGGCGATCTCGCCGCGCACCTCGTTGGCCTCCGCCCACTGCAGCATTTCCCGGAGCGAGCCGCGGAGGACCTCCTCGTAGGTCTTGGTGAGTTCGCGGCACACCGCCGCGCGCCGGTCCGGGCCGAAGCGCTCGTGCAGCGCCCGCAGCATGGCTTCAAGCCGGTGCGGCGCCTCGAAGAAGACCATGGTGCGGCGTTCGGCGTCGAGATCCGCCAGGCGGGCGGCGCGTTCGCTGGCCTTCCGGGGCAGGAACCCTTCGAAACAGAACCTGTCGGTGGGCAGGCCTGACAGGGCCAGTGCGGTGAGGACGGCCGACGGTCCGGGGACGGCCGTGACGGTGAGTCCCGCAGCCACCGCGCCTTCGACCAGCCGGAAGCCGGGGTCGGAGACTGCGGGCATGCCCGCGTCGGTGACCATGACGAGGGTCTTTCCGGAGCGGACCTGCTCCAGGAGTTCCGCGGTCTTGGTGGCCTCGTTGTGCTCGTGGTAGCTGATGATCCGCCCGCTCACGGCGACCTCCAGGCTCTGCACCAGGCGGTGCAGCCGCCGGGTGTCCTCGGCAGCCACGATGTCCGCCGTCGCCAGCAGTTCCACGAGCCGGGAGGAAGCGTCGCCCACGTTGCCGATGGGTGTTGCGGCCAGGACGATCCGTCCAGGACCGCCGCTGCGGAGGTCCTGTTCCCTTCTGCCGGCGGTCCCGGCATCCGGTTCTGAACTGCCGGCCGCCCCTGAATTGCTGGCGGCGTCGGAACTGCTGTCAGGGGCGGTGTTCGCTTCATGGTCCACGGATCCAGCCTACTGCCGTCCGGCGCTCTCGCCTTTCTTCGGGTTCGAACCAGCCGCAAAACGGTAGCATGGGCTCGTGACGCAGACCTCCGTGCGGCCTGACGGGGCCGAACCACCGATTACCCCGGCTTCCGCACCCGCCGCGGAAGGCCGTGGCCCGCTCGGGAAGCGCTGGATCAGCCGCCCCTCGGAGGCATTCACGGCTGACGCCCTCACCCGGCGCCTGATCGGCGGCATCCGTACGTGGCGGGACTACCCGCCGTCGCTGCGGCTCTGGTTCTGGCTGGTTCCCGCCCTGGCGGCCGCCGTGGGCGGCGTCCTGAGGTTCGTCCGGCTGGATAACCCCCGCAGCCTCGTGTTTGACGAGACGTATTACGTCAAGGACGGCTATTCGCTGCTGGTGAGCGGCTACGAGCGGAGCTGGCCGGACAAGGCCAACGACGCGTTCGTGGCCGGCAACCCCAACGTGCTGCTGAACACGCCCGAATACGTGGTGCACCCGCCCGTGGGCAAGTGGATGATCGCCGCAGGCATGTGGCTCTTCGGGGCCGACAACCCCTTCGGCTGGCGGTTCGCCGCGGCGCTGACCGGCACCCTGTCCGTGGCCCTCCTCGCGCTGATAGCCCAGAAGCTTTTCGGCTCCCTGGTCCTTGGCGGCGCGGCCGGGCTGCTGCTCGCCGTCGACGGGCACCACCTGGTCATGTCACGCACGTCGCTGCTGGACATCTTCCTGATGTTCTGGGTCCTGGCGGCGTTCGGCGCCCTGTTGCTGGACCGCGACGACGGCCGGCGGCGGCTGGCGGCCCGGCTCGGCAGGCAGGCGGCCACTTCCCCCACCGGCAGGCCATCCACGCTCCAGCTGCTGTCCGGCCCGTGGCTGGGTGTCCGCTGGTGGCGGATTGCGGCAGGCATCTGCCTGGGCCTGGCAGCCGGCACCAAGTGGTCGGCGCTGTTTTTCGTGGCCGGTTTCGGGCTCCTGACGGTGTTCTGGGACCTGAGCGCCCGGCGGACCGCCGGCGTCCGCGGCTGGATCAGTGCCGGAATCACCAAGGACGGGCTCCTGGCCTTCGTCAGCATCGTGCCCGTGGCCGCCTTGACGTACGCCGCCAGCTGGACGGGATGGTTCCGGTCCACGGATGCCTACTACCGGCGGTGGGCGGAGACGAACCCCAGCGCGGAATGGGGCTGGCTGCCGGACTCCGTGCGGTCACTGGCGCACTACCACTTTGAGGCCTACAAGTTCCATCAGGGGCTCAGCTCGGAGCACCCTTACGAGGCGAGCGCCTGGAGCTGGCTGGTGATGGGCAGGCCCACCTCGTTCTTCTACGAGTCCCCCAAGCAGGGCACCCCCGGCTGTGATTTCGCCAACTGCACCTCGGCCATCCTGTCCGTCGGCAACCCGCTGATCTGGTGGAGCGCCGCCGTCGCACTCGTCATCCTGCTGTTCTGGTGGGCGGGCAGGCGCGACTGGCGGGCCGGTGCCGTGCTGGCCGCCGTCGGCTCCGGCTACCTGCCCTGGTTCATGTACCCGGAACGCACCATGTTCTTCTTCTACGTGGTGTCCTTCGAACCCTTCCTGGTCCTGGCGCTCGTGTACTGCCTGGGCCTGGTACTGGGGAAAACCAGCGACCCGCCGTGGCGCCGGCGCTCGGGGCTGTACGGCGTCGCCCTGTTCCTCGTGGCCGCGGTCCTGATCTCCTCCTTCTTCTACCCGGTGTGGACCGCCGAAATGATTACGTACCAGGACTGGCGGCTCAGAATGTGGATGCCTTCCTGGATCTGAGGCACGATTGCAGGTGGAGCCCGGACGTGATCATCAACGGAATGGAGACCCGCCTGTGAGGGAAGCAAGCACGGAGCTGATGGTTGCACTGGAGGCCGGCAGCAACGTCACCGACCTGCTCCTGGACTGTTACCGGCACAACCCTTCGCATGCCGTCTACGCCCGCCGTGACGCCAGCGGCTGGCAGAACATCACCGCCGGGCACTTCCTTGACCAGGTCACGGCCCTGGCCAAAGGCCTCATTGCCGGCGGCCTGGCGCCCGGGGACACCGTCGCCGTCCTCTCCGCCACCCGCTACGAGTGGACGCTCGTGGATTTCGCCATCTGGTTTGCCGGCGGTGTGACCGTGCCCATCTACGAGACCTCCTCGGCGAGCCAGGTGGAGTGGATCCTGTCCGACTCCGGCGCCGGGCGGGTCTTCGTCGAAGACCGCCAGAAGGCGGCGCTGCTGGACCAGGTCCTGTCCGCCTCCAGCGTCCTCGCCGGCCGGCTGGTGCCGGTGGTGCGGATGGATTACGACGGCGAAGCCCCCAACCTTGCCAGCCTCGCCGCCGCAGGGGCCGGGGTGACGGACGCCGAACTGGAGCGGCACCGCTCGGCAGCCGCACTGCAGGATGTGGCGTCCCTCGTCTATACCTCCGGCACCACCGGCAGGCCCAAGGGGTGCGAGATCACGCATGGAAACTTCGCCCTCGTTGCACGGAACATCGTGGCCGTCCTCCCCGAACTGCTGCAGCGGGAGGACGCCAGGACCCTGATGTTCCTGCCGCTGGCCCACGTGCTGGCCCGGGCCGTCCAGGTGGTGTGCCTCACTGCCGGAGTGACTCTCGGCCACGCCTCCGGAGCTGCCCAGCTGCTCGATGACCTGGGAACCTTCAAGCCGACCTTCCTGCTGGCTGTCCCCCGCATCTTCGAGAAGGTCCACGCCGGAGCCGAGCAAAAGGCAAAGGATGCCGGGAAGTTGCGGCTTTTCAGCCTCGCCGCCGGGGTGGCGGTCCGCCACTCGGAGGCCCTGGATGCCGCCCGGCGCGGAAAGGGCAGCGGGCCGGGTGCACTGCTGCGGGCGCAGCACGCACTGTTCGACCGCCTCGTGTATCCCCGGCTGCGCCAGGTGTTCGGCGGCAACATGGAGTACGCCGTTTCCGGTGCAGGCCCGCTTAACGCCCGCGATACGCACTTCTTCAGGGGCGCGGGGATAGCCGTGCTCGAAGGCTACGGCCTGACGGAGACCACCGCACCGTGCACGGTGAACACGCCGGGCCTGACCCGTGTGGGCTCGGTAGGGATCCCGATCCCGGGCACCACCATCCGGATCGCGGAGGACGGCGAGATCCTGGTGAGGGGCATCGGGGTGTTCAAGGGCTACCACGCCAACGAGGCGGCCAACGCCGAGGCCTTCGCGGACGGTTTCTTCCGCACCGGGGACCTGGGCTCGCTGGACGCCGAGGGGTTCCTCACCATTACGGGCCGCAAAAAGGACCTGCTGGTCACGGCCGCCGGCAAGAACGTGGCGCCGGGGCCGCTCGAGGAGAAGATCCGCGAACACCAGCTCGTGGGCCACGCCGTGGTGGTGGGTGACGGGAAGCCGTTCATTTCTGCCCTGGTCAACCTCGACCCCGAGGGACTCGAGCACTGGTGCTCGGCGCGCAGCGTCCCGCTGCTCAGCCCCGCGGAAGCGTGCACGGACGACGCTGTGCGCAGTGCTATCCAGGAAGCGGTGGACCAGGCCAACAGCCTCGTGTCCCAGGCCGAAGCCATCCGCAAGTTCCGTGTCCTGGATGCAGCCTTCACGGTGGAGTCCGGGCACCTGACACCGTCCCTCAAACTAAAGAGGGCCGCCGTCGTCAGGGACTATGAAACGGAAATCGAGGAGCTGTACGGCTGAACAGCCGTCCCCGCCGAAACGCCGCTACAGGTTCACGGGACGGACGCTGCCTGTCCGCGGGGCCTCATCGGTCCCGGAGTCGTCCTTCACGTCGCTGCCCTCTGCGTCGCCCTCACCATCGGCGCCCTTGCGGCCCTTCCTGGCCGGGGCCAGTCCACGGCGCCTGCGGGTGGGCCAGGTCAGGATCAGCGTCACCACCGCTGTGATCAGGACGAGCGCAGCAATGACCAGGCCCGCGTCGATCCAGAACTGCCCGGGGAAGAGCCGGATGAGCGTGTCCTCCAGCGCGAACGTCCAGGAGCCGGCGGCGAAGAAGATGCGGTGGAACTCGGTGAAGAACTGCTGCCACCCCAGGGCGGCAAGGGTGCCCAGTCCGATGATGAGCACCAGCGTCACAATGGAGCCGGCGAACAGCCCCCGGCGCACTCCGCCGGGCGTGCGCCGCCGCAGGTGGATGATGGCGATGATGCTGATCAGGATCAGCAGAGCCCCGCCTCCGAACGCGGACAGGAAGACGAGCTTCACGTCGGCCATGTGGCTGACCTCGCCGTCCTTGAACAGCTTTTCGCCGCTGCGGTTGACCAGTTCGCCAAGGTAGCGCGGACCGGACCAGTTGCTCAGGTAGTCCACGGCGTAGGAACCGTACGTCATGCGGTCGTCCGCATTGAAGCCGTAGCCGTCCCCGGGGAAACCGGGCCGGTGGTACTCCACCCAGAGGAAAAGCGGGCTGGTCACGGCGCGCACGGCCAGGACCAGGAGGATGACGGGATAGAAGATGGCCAGCAAGACCTGGAGGAACCGGGGCAGCACGGGTTTGGCCCTGGCTGCCTGCTCGCGCTCGGCGTTGCGGCGCTCCACTTCCTCCTGCGGAGGGCGTACCTGCAGGGCGGAGGTGGGCAATGGTTCACTAAAAGGCCGTGGTTCACTGAAGGGCTTTGGTTCACTGAAGCGGGTGCCCATGGCGGAGGAACCGGCCGGAGACGGCTGGCGGAACTTCGTGGTCCGGTCTGTCGCAGCGTCCCGGTCTGTCGCAGCGTCCCGGCCCGCCTCCGCATGGTCTGTCCCGGCCCCCTCGGCGGCGGCCGCTTCCGCCGCCTTGCGGTCGGCACGGCTTTCCGGCTGGGCCGCGGCAGGACCGGCCGCGCCCTCCTCCTCGGCGGCGCGGGCTGCAGGCGCGGGCTTCATCCAGTCAAACGCCGGCTCGTCGGTGTCCTCCGCGGGATCCAGCGCGGGGTTTGCCGCCGGATCCAGCCGCGGATCAAGTCGTCCGGACGGGGTCGGAGTATTGTCTTTCACTGCGCTTCACTTCCGTAGGCGTCCACGCTCCGAGGCCACCGGGAATGCCGGGGCCGGGCAGCGCTTTGTATCTCCCCAAGAGCCTACCGTCAGCCGCTCCGGCACCGCGATGTGCCACCCCGCCACGGCAGGAATAATCAGCCGGCGGTAATAATCAGGCTGCAAGTTCTGTATAGCCGGCGTCCTGGCTGCCCAGGTCGCCGCGCGCGCCGGCGCGGTAAGCCCGTCCTCCGCAGACCAGCACATACCACCAGTATGCCGCCAGTACCCCCGCGCCGATACTGATTTTCGCCCACACGGGCAAAGTGCTGGGCGTAACGAAACCCTCCACGAGGCCTGAAACAAACAGCACCAAAACCAGGCCTAGCGCCACCGTGATCATGGACCTGCCCTCTGCTGCGACGGCGCGGGACCGGGTCCGGGTGCCCGGTGACACCATGGCCCAAAAGATTCTCAGCCCGGCCGCGCAAGCCACGAAAACTGCTGTCAGCTCCATCAGCCCGTGCGGCAGGATGTAACTGAAGAACACGTCCGTTTTTCCCACCGCGGCGAACATCCCGGCGGCCACCCCCACCCCTTGGGCGTTGGCAAACAGGATCATGGGCACCCAGAAACCGGTGATGCCCAGGGCCACCGCCTGTGCACTGATCCAGGCGTTGTTGGTCCAGACGGCCCCGGCAAAGGACGCCGCCGGGTTCTCCGAGTAGTAGTCAATAAAGTCCTGCTCCACGTACCGCTGGACTTCCCTTTCCGTGGCAACGGCACGCAGGGCTTCGGGGGAAGTCCCAATCCACAGGGCGAAGGCGAAGCCTACGAGGCAGAACGCGGCGCCACAGGCCAGGGTCAGCCAGCGGATCCGGTACAACGCGGCCGGGAGCGCCAGCACGAAGAACTGCGCCAGGTCCTCCATGAAGTTGGACCGTGCCCCGGTGAAACGGGTACGCGCCTGCGCCAAAGTGGCAGAGAGGGATGCGGACAGGCCGCTTTCCGGCCCGGTGGAACGCAGCAGGGAGAGATGGGCGGAGGTCACCTGGTACAGGCGCAGCAGCTCATCGGCGTCGGCACCGCTCAGACGCCGCTGGTGCGCAAGGTGATGCAGCCGCGACCACGTGTCAGAGTTGACGGCGGAGAAGGCGTCCATGTCCACGCTCCTACCCTAGCCTGCGGCGAACTAGACTTTAGGCGACCGGTGGCCGGAACGACATACGGGGCAGGAATTGAGTCCACTCATCACAGGCGAGGCAGTCGTCCTTGAACTCCGTCCGGCGTCCTTCGCTGCCCGCGCCCTCGGCCTGTTGCTCGACGTCGTGGTGAATTCCGCGCTGCTGACAGCAATACTCATGGCCATGGGCGCCGCCCGGGATGAACTCGACGAGGCGGCAGCCGGGGCACTCACCCTGGTCAGCGTGGTGCTGTGCTTCGTCATCCTCCCGGCAACGGTGGAGACCCTGACCCGGGGCCTGTCGCTCGGGAAACTGGCGGCCGGGCTGAGGATAGTGCGTGACGACGGCGGGGCCATCCGTTTCCGCCACGCGGTCATCAGGGCGCTGATCGGGTTCCTGGAGATCTACCTGACCTTCGGCGGTGTTGCCATCGCCGTCGCCCTATTCGACGGCAGGTCCCGCCGGCTGGGCGACATTGTGGCGGGCACCTACTCGCTGCGGCGCCGGGTACCGGTGGAACCCTCAATCGTCCCCGTCACTCCGCGGCACCTGGCCGCCTGGGCTGAAGCCGCGGACATCGGCCGGATTCCGGACGCCCTGGGACGGCGTGCCGCGCAATTCATGCGCCAGGCACCGCGGATGTCGCCGCTGTCGCGCAGCGGCATGGCCGCAGCCCTCGCCACCGAAATGTCCGGCTTCGTGGCACCGTCACCGCCGCCGGGGACCACTCCCGACGACTACCTTGCCGCGGTCCTGGCCGAACGCCGCATCCGCGAACTCCGCCGGTTGGGCGCGGCACGCACGGAAAGCAACAGGATCGGCGAACGGCTGCACCGGCTGCCGTTCACGGTGTCCAGGGACAGCTAGCGTTGGGCCTACTGGGCCTGGGCGCCTGGCGTACTGGGCCCTACCGTTTGGCGTATTGGGCCCAGGGAATGTTCCAGTCGCCGTAGCCCTCGAGCGGCTCCACCGGCGCGGCGCCCGTGTTCAGGACCTGGACGACGTCGCCGGACTTCATGTTGTTGAAGAACCAGGCTGCGTCCACGGGCAGCAGCCCGACACAGCCGTGGGAGACGTTGGATACGCCCACGTAGCCCCATGCCGATTCGAGCGCCTGATGGACGTAGACGCCGGAGGACGTGAGCCTGTTGGCGTACTCCACGGTCAGCGGCGGGTAGTACCCCTTGTCGCCGGGCTTCAGGCCGATGCTCCCTGCGTTGAACTTGGAATTCCGTTCCTGCTCCATGATCACGGCGTAGCCGGACGGGGAAAGCCAGTCGGAGCCGCCCAGGGTGACGGGTGCGGTCCTGACCAGCTTGCCGTCGAAGTAGACCTTCATGGTCTTGGTGTTGTCGTCCACCACTGCCAGGCGCTGCTGGCCCACCTTGAACTGCACCTTGGCGTCGAAGTTGCCGATCATGCCGTTGCCGAAGTCCACTCCGAACAGCTTCATGTCCACGGTGACCTGGCTGTTGGATGCCCAGAACTTCTCCGGGCGGATGCGCGCCTTCTGGTCCGAGTACCAGTGCCAGGCGACGGGCTGCTTGGAGGAGACGGTGATCTTGACAGCCTTTTCAACCGCCGCCTTGTTGGTGACAGGTTCGCTGAACACGATGTCGATGGGCTGCCCTGCGCCGACCGTGGAGCCGTCCTCCGGGTACACGGCGGCGTCCGCCTCATTGGCGGGCTCCACGGTGGTGAACGTCTGGGCCTTCTTGGTTTCCCGGCCCGCCTCATCCACGATGGTGTAGCTGTAGTTGTAGGGCGTGTTGAAGAGCAGCGGGTCCGCCGCTGTCCATGTGCTGCCGTCGGCGCTGACAGTGCCCTTGACGGCCTCTCCCCCGGCTGCCGGCACCAGCACAACGTCCTGGACGCGGCCGTTGACCGCCTTGACGGAGGGCGCCACGGCCGGATTTACGCCTTTGGCCCCATCGAGCGGTGTCACACCCAGCTCCACGGCCTTGACCACGGGGGTGGCCAGGCCCGGCTCGTTGCGGACGGGGCTGGAGGCCTCGGATTGGGGCGCAGGCTTGGCCCAGCCAGGAGCGGTGGCGACGCCGATTCCGCCGGCAGCAACCGCAGCGCAAATGGCGGCAATGGCGATGATCGTGCCGGTTTTGCGGTTGTTCTTTTCCGTCATGACTGGTTTCTCCGTGTCCCACCGGGCTGCCGATCGGCATCCGTCCGTGTGCCCAGCGGCAACGCTGACCAGTCGATTTTATCGCACGGCGGCGCTGCCCCTGACGCGGAGACCGACGGCGCGCCGGGTAGCCATGACACGCAGCGGCCGCCACGACGCACTGCGGTGCGCCGTGGCGGGCCACTTTTAGTAGCGGTAGTGCTCCGGCTTGAACGGGCCGGCCACGTCCACGTCCAGGTACTCGGCCTGGTCCTTGGACAGCTCGGTGAGCTCAACACCCAGGGCACCGAGGTGCAGCCGCGCCACCTTCTCGTCCAGGATCTTGGGCAGCACGTAGACCTGGTTTTCGTATTCCCGCTCGCCTTCGGGCTGGTCCTTCTTGGTGAACAGCTCGATCTGGGCGATGGTCTGGTTGGCGAAGGAGTTGCTCATGACGAACGACGGGTGGCCGGTGGCGTTGCCCAGGTTCAGCAGGCGCCCTTCGGACAGGACGATGATGGACCGGGTGGCGTCCGCCGCGTCGCCGCCGAAGACCCATTCGTGGACCTGGGGCTTGATCTCGATTTTCCGGATGCCGGGGATCCGGGCGAGGCCTGCCATGTCGATTTCGTTGTCGAAGTGCCCAATGTTGCCCACGATGGCCTTGTTCTTCATGCCGGCCATGTGCTCGGCCATGATGACGTCCTTGTTGCCCGTGGTGGTGATGAAGATGTCGCCCTGGTCCAGCACGCTTTCCAGCCTGGCCACCTGGTAGCCGTCCATGGCTGCCTGCAGCGCGCAGATGGGATCGATTTCGGTGACGATCACGCGCGCGCCCTGGCCGCGGAGCGCCTCGGCGGCACCCTTGCCGACGTCGCCGTAACCACAGACGACGGCGACCTTGCCGCCCATGAGGACATCGGTGGCCCGGTTGAGGCCGTCCGGCAGGGAATGGCGGATGCCGTACTTGTTGTCGAACTTGCTCTTCGTCACGGAGTCGTTGACGTTGATGGCCGGGAAGAGCAGCTTGCCCTGTTCGGCCAGCTGGTAGAGGCGGTGCACGCCCGTGGTGGTTTCCTCGCTGACGCCGTGGATGCCGGCGGCGAGCCGGGTCCACTTCTTCGGGTCCTCGGCCAGCGTCCGGCGCAGGACGTCAAGGACGATCCCATATTCTTCGGGGTCGTTGGCGGCGGCGGCCGGAACGGCGCCGGCCGCCTCAAACTCCACGCCGCGGTGCAGCAGCAGCGTGGCGTCGCCGCCGTCGTCGAGAATCATGTTCGGGCCCAGCTCAGGGTTCGTGTCAGCACCGGGCCAGGTGAGGATCTGCTCGGCGGTCCACCAGTATTCCTCCAGCGTTTCGCCCTTCCAGGCAAACACGGGGACGCCCCGCGGGTCCTCCACGCTGCCGGTACCCACGACGACGGCGGCCGCGGCCTCATCCTGGGTGGAGAAGATGTTGCAGGAGGCCCAGCGGACCTCGGCGCCGAGTGCCGTGAGGGTCTCGATGAGCACTGCGGTCTGCACGGTCATGTGCAGCGACCCTGCGATCCTGGCACCCTTGAGGGGCTGGGTGGGTCCGAATTCCCGGCGCAGCGACATGAGCCCCGGCATCTCGTGCTCGGCGAGGCGGATCTGGTGGCGCCCGGCCTCGGCCAGGGAGATGTCGGCAACCTTGTAATCGAACGTCATGGGAATCCTTTGCTGTATCCGGCGTCTAGCCTTCTGCGGTGCTGGCTGGGTGTTAGGCGGTGGGGGCGGCCGCTGCCGGGCCGGAGTCGTGCTGGTCTGACCGGGCGGCTGTGGCTGCGGCGCGGAGCTCCGGGGGAAGCAGCAGCGGGATGCCGTCTTCTATGGCGTACCGAAGCCGCTCGCCGCTCTCCGCCGCCGCCGTTGAGACGAGTTCCTCGCCCTCCTGGGTCAGAGCCGATCCGGTGACCGGGCAACGCAGAACGGACAACAGTTCAGGACTGATCTTTGGCATGGTGGATGCTCCCTGCTGGGCACAAGCGCTGTGGCTGACGGATTTCAGCTTCCAGCCTACCGCCAGTTCAGTATGAGGACGGTCGGTGCAAGCCTAGGACGGTTCGCGCAGGACGCGCAGGTGGCCGCGGCGGGTGCCTTCGGTTGCGGCGGGCGCTTCGAGCGCCGAGTGGACGGCGCGCTGCCCCGGGGCCGGGGACGCAGGGCGGGACGCAGCCTCACGGACGGCGTCTGCCAGGGCGAGGAGGTCGTCCGGACCGGGCTGGGGCGGCTGCGAGGGCATGGCGAGGCGGAGCACTTCCCAGCCGCGCGGGACGGTGAGGGAATTGGCGTGCTGCTCGCAAAGGTCGTAGCAGTGCGGCTCGGCATAGGTTGCCAGCGGGCCGAGGACGGCGGTGGAGTCCGCATAGACGTACGTCAAAGTTGCCACCGCAGACTGGCGGCAGGCTGACCTGGAACACTGACGTATTGCACCCACGAAAACACAGAATACTCCGCCTCAGGCAGATTTCCCGACATTGACGAACGGCCCGCGCCACGGCAGCGCCGCTCCGGTCCGGTTATGTCGCACAAATCATTCGGCGGGTCTAAAGTCTGTATATGCAGTCATCGCACCATTCTTCGGGTTTCACGGTCCGGTTGGCTGACCCGGAAGCGCCCCGGGACGCCGACGGTGCTCCCGCTGGCCGGAGCTTCACCCAACGCCGGCGCAACCGGCACGGCCGCGGCCTCCGGGGCGAACTGCTGCTGCCCACACTCCCTGGCTACCGGAGCCGCTCGGACCGGTTTGACGAACTCGTCATGGACTCCGCCCAGCGGCTTCATGACATCTGGGGCAAGCCGCTCGACGGCGTCCGGTTCGCCGTCGACGAGATCCCGCCTAACCTGGAACAGCTGCTGGCAGACGGCCTGCCCGCTCCCTTGGGCTGCTACACCCCCGCCACCGACGACGAGGGCCCGACCATCACGCTGTACCGCCGCGTGGTTGAGCAGGCCTGCCCCGTCAAGGAGGAACTCCAGGATCTGGTACATGATGTGGTGGTGGAGCACACCGCCGAAATGCTGGGCGTCGCCCCGGAGACACTGGATCCGGTCTACCGCCGCCGCTACTAGGCCTGGCACCACCCACGTGCGGCCGGCTCCGGCCCCCGGCGGCGAGACCGCGCTAGTAGCCCAGCGTCACCGGCACTTTTTCCTGTCCTTCTGCGCCGGGGGCGATGGCCACGGTGGAGACATCGTTCCGGCCTTCCCGTTCCAGCAGCACCGTGCCGTACGCGGCCCCGCCAGAGGCGGACACCAGATAGCCGACGACGGCGGAGTCCCCGATCCGCCCGGCTGCCTTAAGGGTGGTGGTGGTCCCGGCGGCGATGTCCGCGGTAGCCGCCGTGCGGAGTTTCCCGTCCGCTGTAATGGGGGTATAGGAAATGGTGGCCCTGCCATCCAGGGCTCCGAAGACCAGCAGCCGCTCCCCGCCCTGGGGAAGAGGGACCACGTGCTGGCTGCCCAGCTGGGCCGTGGCGGGTGACCACGCGAAGTCCAGGCTTTGGCTGGCCTTGAGCCCCCGGCTCACCCGCGCGGCCGCCACGATGCTGACGTCCGATGTTGCCGAAACGGTGTAATGGCCGGCCGGAACGCCGGAGAGGGGGACCTCGGTAACGGTGCCTGCCTTGGCCGTGACAACGCCTCCTCCCGGGAGGGCCTGCTGGCCGGCGCGGCCAAAAAGCTTCACCTCCACCACGGCGTCCGACGGGCCGGGAACAGTGATCTGCAGCGACGGTCCGGCGTCCTCAAAACCGGATCCGCCGGTCAGTGACTTCACGTCCCCGGCGTCCTGGATGTCAATCCCTGTCATCACCTGGGACGGACCCGCGGAAGTCCCCGGCGCAATGAAATCCACGCCGCCGGAGGTCAGCCCGCGCAGCACGCTCTGCTGGATGAAGGCGCTGACGGGCCCACCCGTGCTCCGGACGTGAACACTCAGCCGTTCCTCCCCGGGAGCTAGGCCAGCCAGGATGATGGAGCGCGTCGACTTCGGCCCCACCAGCAGGCCGCGGCTGCCGGAGGCCTTGATCTGGCCGGTCTTCCCGTAAAGCTCGAGGTTCACCGTTGCAGGGGTGGTGGAGGCATTGGTGAGGTTGAGGACGCTGCTGCGGCCCACCGCGGTGTTGGCGCCGCCGAGCCAGAGGTCGTTCGAGGGCGTCTGGCAGGCGGCTGCCGCCGACCCCTGCAGGTCCCCGTCGGTTGCCGTGTAGGCCATGAGGGCTCCCGCCGCCGGCTGCCGGTTGGTCAGCGCATCCGCGGACAGCACGCTGACGTCGTCCACGGCTTCCCCTTCCACAACCCCGGCGAGTACTCCGGACGAGCCCGCTGGTGCCGTCGCCGAGCCGGGCGCCTTGGCGATCCGCCTCAGCTCGGACCCCTTCAGGGCCGACAGCGCGCTGCCGGGAAGGCTGCCGCCCGCCGAACTGACCACCGCTGCGGAAACGGCGCTCCTGGCCGTGGCGGATTCGGGGCTGAACTGGGGGTCGGTCCCGACCGGCGTTCCTTCGAGGAGCCGCGCCGGAGCCGGGCAGACGTCCTGGACGCTTCCCGCCGGCACAGCCGCTTCCGGAGCCTCCAGCGGCCTGGCTGCCGACGGCTGCGGCGCCAGGGCGGTTGCCGCAACAAGGCCTCCGCCGGCGGCGAGGATGGTCACACCGGAGAGCACTCCGGCCACGATGCCGCGGCGGCCGGCGATGCGGCTGGCACCGCTGGACCTGGTTTCTGAAGCGCCGGTTCCTGAAGCGCTGGCTCCGGAAGCTTTACTTCCCCGAGCGGTGCTTCGCGGAGCGCGGGTCCGCGGAACGGTGCCCCCAGTAGCCCCGGCTACCGGTCCGCTGCCCCGCTTCGCCGGCGTCCCGCCGTCGTTCTCTTCCTCATACATTCTGGTATTCCTTACGCAGGGAGCCTTCGTCCCTGGACAGGCCCGTGTTGGGGCGCCGTGCCGGCATCGGGAGCGCCAGCAGGACCGTCAGGCCGATGACGGCGGCCTGGAGGATGCCGGACCAAAGCGCCCAGGGGCTTTCATAGCGGACTGCCACCTGACCGGCCTGCGGAGGAAGCGTGAAGGCCTGCGACCAGCCGGAGGTGGTGGAGGTCAGTTTCCGGCCGTCGAGCCAGGCGGTCCAGCCGGGATCTGCCCGCTCGGCGAGCACCAGCAGCCGGCCCTCAGGGCCCTTGGGCACCGACGCCTGGGCTCCGGTCAGGTCCGAGCGGACCAGCCCGATCGTGGCTCCCTTGCCGTCCACAATGCGTACACGGTGGGCGACGTCGGCGGGCTGCAGGACGGCGTCATTCAGCGGTGTCACGCGCCAGAGCCAGCCCGAGTCCGTGGGACCCACGGCTGTCAGCCCGGGGACCGCGTCCATTCGGCTGGCGGTCAGCTGCGCCGCAGTGTCAGCGGCGCGCAGGACGACGAATCCGACGCCGAGACGCTCCAGCTCGGGCCGGGGGTCGACACCGCGGGCAGCCACCAGGGTGGCCACGCTGGTGCGCAGCGCCGCGGTGACCTCGTCGTCATCGCGGACCGACTCGTGCCCGGGGTTGCCCAGGATGTCCCGGGCGGCCGCGATGGTCGAGAGGCTGTCCAGCGTGGTGCCGCCTCCGTGCATAAGGGAGGCGCTGTATGTTCCGTCCTCGCCGGTGCTGATCAGCAGCGTCCGGGTCTGCTCCGGTCCCTCGCCGCGGTCCACAGCGGTAGCGGGCAGCATCCGCGGGTCCGTGGGACCCACGAGCCTGGGCGCCCCGAGGTCTGCCGTGTCAGCGTGCACCACGGCCTCGGCCGGCTGCACAACATTCTGCACTACCCACGCCGCCAGCCCGGCCAGCGGTCCGGCGAGCAGGAGCACCAGCGCCAGCGCCGCGGCACCGCGGGCCACGGCGGCGGACCGCGCTCCCCCGCTGCGGGACAGGTTGCCTGATCCGGAACCGGCAAGGGCCAGGAGCCCGTCGCCGCCGATGATGGCCGCTCCAAGCAGCCCGAACACGGCCGCGGAGACTGCCGGGCCGGTGAAAGGCGCCACGAGGGCCTGTGGGCCGGCGGCGGTGGCTACATGGCCTGCCAGCCATCCGCCGGCCAGCACCACCAGCGCCGCGACCCAGAGGGCCCTGGCCACACGGCCTCGGCGGTCCGGGTGGATCCGGAGCGGAACAAAGAGCGCGGCAACGGCCAGCGCCAGGAGCGGGGCTCCGATCAGGAGGGCCAGCAGCAGAGCCCAGGGGACGGAGCCGCCGGAAAAGAGCGCCAGCCCGGAAAGACCGCCGGCCGGGTCGAAGCCGAGCGGCTGGCCCAGGATCTGCTGCCATACCGCAGCGGCCTCAAAGGGCAGCGGCAGTCCGGGGTCGGCCAGCAGGGCACGGGGCCGGTCAAGGGTGGACAGCGCAAACGGAACAAACAGCGCTGCGCTCGGCAGCAGAGCCCACCAGAGCGTGCGGCCGCGCTTGCCCAGCAGCAGGCTAAGGGCAATGATCACAACGGCGGCCGGCAGCAGGAGCGACGGCGCAGCGGCGGTGATGACCGCCAGTGCCAGCCCGGCGGCTGCGGCTGCCGTCCACGACGGCGTGCCGTTGACTCCGGGCTTGGCCGGCGGCTGGTCCGCCAGGCTGCCGGCCGGAACGGGGGCGAACCGGCCGCGTCCGAGGGCGGAACCGGTGGCCCGCAGCAGCGCCAGAACCAGCAGCGGCATCATGACGTGCACCAGCAGAGCACCGACGCGCCCCTGGTTGACAGCGACCTGCAGGGCGGGCGCCGCTGCCCAGACCAGCGCAGCGGCCAGCCGGAACCGGCGGTAGGAGGTCAGGGCGCCGGAGGCGAACCAGGCAGCCAGGCCGGAGAGCGGCATGGCCAGCAGCAGCAGCCAGATAACAGCGCCGTTCGCGTTGCCTCCGCCCAGCAGGCCGAGGATCCAGAGGACATAGCCGAAGGGGTCGCCGTGCCCCGGAAGTCCGGCGCCCAGTCCGATCCACCAGGTGGAGGCGTGGTGCCAGATGTCCTCCAGCCGGGCAGAGACGGGCAGGAGCGCGCCTCCGGCGGCAGCATCGGCCTGGAAAAGCGCGGCAAGGCCGGCGAAGGACGCCACGGTGGCGAGGATCACCGCCGCGACGGCACCGTTGCCCACCCAGCCCCGCTCGTTCGTCGACAGGGCTGCGAAGTCGTCCGTCGAGTCGCCGCTGGGCTGTTCCTCCAGCGGATCATTGCTGTCCTCGGAGGCCCGCGCGTCGTCTGCGCCCAGCGCCTCCATCAGGGAGCGCCGGTGGCCCCACACTTCGCGCCGTTCGGTCTGCAGCGCTTTGACCACGGAGCGGCGGACCCGGCGGGTGCGGGCAGCGTTGCGCCGCCCCCGGGCGAGGGCGGCAGGCCGGGCCAGGGCTGCGGCTGTTGCCAGGAGCTGCGAGAAACCGTATCCGGGATCCTTCACCGCGATGCTGAAGATCAGCCGAAGCAGGCTCCCGAACAGGGCGCCGACGGCGTGCAGCGGCAGCGCCCACAGCGGGGCGTGCTTGAGCCGCAGGTGCACCTGCGCCCGTCGCGCCGCCGATGCCGTACCAAGGGCATGCGGCCGCTGGGACACATGGAACATCCTCGCGCTGGGAACCACCACCACCCGGTGGCCGGCCAGCCGGTTCCGCCAGCAGAAGTCGACGTCGTCGCCCGTGCCGGGGAGAGCCGGGTCAAACCCTTTGAGGTGCTCCCAGATGTCGCGCCGGACCAGCATGCCGGCCGAGTTGACCGCGAAGGTGTCGGAACGGCCGTCGTATTGGCCCTGGTCGAGTTCGTCCGCCTCGATGAGCGTGAGCCGCTCGGCCCAGCGGCTGGTGGAAAGCCCGACGTCGATCAGGCGCCGCCTGGCGTTCCAGTCCAACTGCTTGCAGCCCGCGACTGTAACGGACGGGGCGCGCTCCACTGCATGCAGCAGTTCGGCCAGCGCTTCGGGGGCAGGTGCAGCGTCGTCGTGCAGCAGCCAGATCCATTCGGACCGGTCCCGCGTGCCCTGCAGGCTCCATGGAGCCAGGGCGGCGAGGCCGGCCCGCACTGCTGCACCCATCCCTGCCTTGCCGCCATTGACGGTGATGACATTGGCATCGCCGATGGCGCGCTGCAGGAGGGCAGCCGAATTGTCCTGTGAGCCGGTGTCCACCCCGATCACGGTGTCCGCGGGCCGGGTCTGTGCGGCCAGCGCTGATAGTGTCCTGGGCAGATAATCACTGCCGTTGTGGGCGACCACAACGGCAGTGACGTGTACTTCCTGAAGAATTAGACTGCTCGCTTCCTCAGCCGTCGGCGCTCACGCTCGGAGAGGCCACCCCAAATCCCGAATCGTTCATCATTGGCCAGGGCATACTCGAGGCACTGTGACCGCACGCTGCACGCTCCGCAGACTTTCTTGGCGTCCCGTGTGGAACCGCCTTTTTCCGGGAAGAAAGCCTCCGGATCGGTCTGGGCGCACAGAGCATCAGTCTGCCACCCGAGCTCGCCTTCGTCGTCGAAGTCCTGGCCCAGCGGCAAGCCGATCCACACCGGCTGCGCCAGCGTGGAGGATGCCGGGTTGCGGATCTCCATGGGCGGATCGAGTTCGTCGTCGTCCTGCTCCGGCTGTCCGGCCAGCAGCGACTGGTTCTCGAGGGCGTCGTGCTGGGCCAGGAAAGCTGTGGCCTGGTCCTGCAAAGAGGCAGACGTGTCCAGATTGTAACGCTCTGCGGCGTCCGGATCAGCTGGATCTACATACCAGTCACTGGGTACCCCCCGAGACCTGTACTTTGCTGTGGCCTGGCCGGCCACAAGAGCATCATCATGCATACGCTCCGCTTGCCCCATGGCGTCCCCTCCTGAGTAGTGCGGCCCCCGGCCCGACGTTCAGGGACACTACGTGGTGTCCCTTAGAGTTCGCCGCGGCTTTTCGATATCTAATTACACGCGTGTAAGTAGGGCGAGTCAAGCTGCGACGGAATAATAATCAATGTCCGGGCCAATCGGCAGGCGCGCCACGCCCGGGAATTTTTTGCCCATGCAACCCGGCGCCCGTGCGGAATTTGACAGTAACCTTACTATCCTGCTGCGCGCGCGCACGATTCCGGCAATTCTGCCGTGAGCCGGAGCCTTAAGGCAAACGACGTTACAAACTGTTGTGCCGGAGATCACGTACGAAGGCGTGGCAAGATGAAGCCATGAATATCCCGGCCACTGATCTGATGACGGCCCTGCGCTCGGGCCACTCCACTTCCCCGCGTTTGACCTGGTACGGGCCCGACGCGGAGCGCGTGGAACTCTCCGGGCGCGTGCTGGACAACTGGGTCGCAAAGACCAGCAACCTGCTTCAGGACGAACTCGACGCCGAGCCCGGAATGCGGCTGCGGCTGGACCTTCCCGCGCACTGGAAATCCATGATCTGGGCCCTCGCCGCCTGGCAGCTGGGCATGGAGGTGGTGCTCGGATCCGGTGATGCGGATCTGCTCGCCACGTCCGAACCGGACGCCACCGGGGATGGGTTCGACGCCGTCATCGCCGTTCCGCTGCCGGCACTGGCGATGCGGTGGCCCGGCGACTTGCCTGCCGGAGTGCTCGACTATGCCGCTGAGGTCCGGTCCCACGGTGACGTGTTCATGGCCCACAACGACCCCGACCCCGTATCTCCCGCGGTCCGGAACTCGGAAGGTGCAGCCGTCCGGCATGAAGCCCTCCTGGCGGAGTTTGCTGCGGGACACGAGCCGAGCGCGCGGCTACTGGTGCGCGCCGCCGACGGACTCGAGGCTGCCCTGGCCAACGCGCTGGGCGCGTGGAAGAACGACGGCTCGGTGGTCCTGGTCCACGGCGACGTGGAGCTGACGGACAAGCTTCTGGCTGCCGAGCGGATCCACGGCGACTGAGCTGGCTGGATCTGGCTGCTGGGACTAGCTTGGCCGGACAGGCCGCTCGGGTTCGTCCACGCCCGGTTCCATGACGCGCTCCGCCGGCTGGGCGGAGTGGTGGTGGACCTCGATGATCTCGTGGTCGTGCGAGAACTCCGGCTCCTGGTCCAGTTCCTGGTTGAACACGAGGAACCGGTAGGCAAAGAAGCGGACCACCGTGGCGACCAGAATGCCCACCACGCCCGCGGCGAAGAGCATGTTCTTGTCCGTGACGCCCAGCGAGTACTTCGCCAGGGCCGTGAACCCGGTGGAGATGCCGATGCCGATGCCGTTGATGAGGATGAACATCAGGAATTCACGCAGGACGTTGGCCTGGCGGCGGTGCCGGAACGTCCAGAGACGGTTGGCGATCCAGGAAAACACGGTGGCGACGGTGGCACCCACAAAACGGGCCTTGGCCTCACTGTCCGTCATGGGCCCGTGCATCAGGTAGTAAGTCAGGCCGTTGTCAATGACAAACGCCACACCGCCCACGGCACCGAACTTCGCCACCTCGCGCCAGAAAAGCGAGGCGAGTCCCCGGATGCGCTCTGCAAGTGTGTTAATCATGACCCTCCGTGGCCGTCTGAATAGTGGGGGCCGATGGGCCAAGCTCCCATTTTAGCGCCGTTTGCCGGGAGTAACCTCAAAGCGCCCCCCGCTGGACGGTCCTAGCAGCAGCTGCGCCACCAAAATCGGGCGACTCCGGGACCTTCACAGCCATGAAAGACGGCAACCGCGCTCCTTTTCTGTAGGCTGGAAGATGTGACTTTTCCAGTAATCGGCGTGGTTGGCGGCGGCCAGCTTGCGCGCATGATGGCCCCTGCCGCCACTGCCCTGGGCTTTGAACTCCGTGTTTTGGCTGAGGGCGAAGACGTATCCGCGGTCTCCGCTGTCCCCAATGCCCCCGTGGGCGACTACAAGGACCTCGCGGCCCTGATGGAGTTCTCCAAGGGCCTGGACGTGATGACCTTTGACCACGAACACGTTCCGGGCGATCACCTCTATGCCCTGATCGAAGCCGGAGTGAACGTCCAGCCCGGCCCGGACGCGCTGGTCAACGCCCAGGACAAGCTGGTCATGCGCGCGGCCATCGACCGCCTCGAACTGCCCAACCCCGAGTGGGCCGCAGTGGACGACGTCGCCGGCCTGGTCAGCTTCGGGGACCGGATCGGCTGGCCCGTGGCGCTCAAGACCCCGCGCGGCGGCTACGACGGAAAGGGCGTGCGCATCGTCGGCTCCCCGGAGGAAGCCGCGGAAACCGCCGACTGGTTCGAGGCCATGAGCCCGCTCCTCGCCGAGGCCAAGGTGGAGTTCAGCCGCGAGCTCTCTGCGCTCGTGGCCCGCACCCCCGACGGGGCGTCCCGTGCCTGGCCCGTGGTCCACACCATCCAGGTGGACGGCGTCTGCGACGAAGTAATCGCACCGGCACAGAACATTTCCGTTGAGGTGGCTGCCGCCGCCGAAGAGGCTGCCCTCCGCATCGCCAACGAACTCGGCGTCACCGGCGTCATGGCCGTCGAGATGTTCGAGACCCCCGGCACCGGCGCCGGATTCCTGATCAACGAATTGGCGATGCGCCCCCACAACACCGGACACTGGACACAAGACGGCTCCGTCACCAGCCAGTTCGAACAGCACCTGCGGGCTGTCCTGAACCTGCCGCTCGGCGCGACCGACGTCCTGGGCCAGGTTGCCGTGATGAAGAACTTCCTGGGCGGCGACAACCAGGACCTCTTCTCCGCGTTCCCCACCGCACTGGCGGCGGAACCGGCCGCCAAGGTCCACTGCTACGGCAAGTCCGTGCGGCCGGGCCGGAAAATCGGCCACGTGAACCTGGTGGGCGCGTCCGCCGCGGACGTCGACTCCCTCCGGCAGCGCGCCACCACCGTGGCAAGCATCATCCGTGACGGCAGACTGCCGGCCGCGGCAACAGGCACCACCGAGGAGACCCCATGAGCCCCGTATCCGATGCAGCACCGGAAACCGGCGCCGCCTCTCCCCTCGTAGGCCTCGTCATGGGGTCGGATTCAGACTGGCCCGTCATGGAGGCGGCGGCTGACGCCCTGGCCGAGTTCGGCATTCCGTTCGAGGCCGATGTTGTCTCCGCCCACCGCATGCCCACCGAGATGATCCGCTACGGGCAGACGGCCCATGAGCGCGGCCTCCGCGTGATCATTGCCGGCGCCGGCGGTGCCGCGCACCTTCCCGGCATGCTCGCTTCCGTCACTCCCCTGCCCGTGATCGGCGTTCCGGTCCCGCTGAAGACGCTGGACGGCATGGATTCCCTGCTCTCGATCGTGCAGATGCCCGCCGGGGTTCCGGTGGCCACGGTCTCCATCGCCGGGGCCCGGAACGCGGGCCTGCTCGCGGTCCGCATGTTGGCTTCCGGCACCGACGACCTCTCCGCCCGCCTCCGCACGGAGCTTTTGGACTTCGCCCAGGAACTCAACGACGTGGCCAGCCGAAAAGGCGCCAACCTCCGCCAGAAAGTCAACGAAGTCTTCTCGGACGCAAATGTGGCTCTCCGGAGCAGCCGATAGGGATCTGCCATGTCCAATAACGAACTGCCGTCCCAGGGCCTCCTGACGGATCCCGTCCGTTACCCGTCGAGTGCCGCAGAACCTGCGCGGACCAAGCGCGCGTTCCTGCTGATCCTGCTCACGCTGCTGGTGCCCGGCAGCGCGCAGATCGTGGCCGGGGACCGCAAGATCGGCCGGATCGCCCTGCGCGTGACGCTGGGCGCCTGGCTGCTCGCGGTCATTGCCCTGGTACTGCTGTTCACCAACCGGACCCTGCTGATCAACATCATCACCAATCCGGCGGCCTCGCTGCTCATCGTCCTGGTCCTTGCCGCTCTGGCGGTGGGCTGGCTGGTGCTGTTCGTGAACACCCTGCGGCTCATCCGGCCGGTGCTGCTGCCCGCCCGGATGAGGCCCGCCGTCGTAATTGCGCTTGTTCTGGCCATGGTGGTGAGCAGCGGATCGCTGGGCTACGCCGCCTACCTGCTCAATGTCAGCCGGAATGCGATCGGCAGCATCTTCAACGCCGGACCGGCCATTGACCCCGTCGACGGCCGCTACAACTTCCTGATGATGGGCGGCGACGCGGGTGCCGACCGCACCGGACGCCGCCCGGACAGCCTGTCCGTGCTCAGCGTCGATGCCAAGTCCGGCCAGACCGCCATCATCTCGGTGCCGCGAAACCTGCAGAACGCCCAGTTCAGCGAGGGTTCGCCCATGCGGCAGATCTATCCCGAGGGCTACAACTGTGGCGACGAATGCCTCATCAACGCCATCAACACCGAGGTCACGAACGAACACAAGGACCTCTACCCCGGCGTTGCCGACCCCGGAGCGCAGGCAACGCTGGAAGCGGTGTCCGGCACTCTCGGCATCACGGTGCAGGCCTATGTGCTGGTGGACATGGACGGCTTCGCGAAGCTTATCGATGCGATGGGCGGCATCAGGATTAAGGCCGGCGGCTGGGTGCCCATCAGCGGGCCGATGGTCGATGAGGCCAACGGCATCCACGGCATGCCCGACGGCTGGATTCCGGCCGGCGACCAGAAGCTGGACGGATATCACGCCCTCTGGTACGGCCGGTCCCGAGAGTTCGTGGACGATTACGCCCGGATCGCGCGGCAGCAGTGCGTTCAGCAGGCCATGCTGAAACAGCTGGACCCCGCAACCTTGCTGGCAAAGTTCGAGGACATCGCCAACGCGGGCACCAAGGTGGTTGATTCCAACATCTCCTCCAGCCAGCTCGGCAGCTTTGTGGATCTGGCCATGAAGGCCAAGGGCACGGACGTCAAGAGGCTCACCATCGGGCCTCCGGACTTCGACGCGTCCTTCTCCACGGTGCCTGACTTCGGGCAGATCCATGACCGCGTCAGGAAGCTGCTCGCTTCCGCCAGCTCCGAATCGTCGCCTGCCGCAGCGGCGGACTCCGGGCTCCAGGACGCTGTTCTGCAGCCGAGTTCCGTGCCGGGCAGTGGGCTCTCCGCGGCGGGCCTTCCGGCCACCACCCCCTCACCGTCACCATCGTCGTCGGACTTCACCCCGGTGACCACCACCCCTGAGGGGGAACCGATCACGGAGCAGATGCTGAACCAGTTCAAGCGCGAGGGCAACGAGCAAGCCATCCGCGACCTCGTGGCCACCAACGGCCAGTGCGCTGCCCTCTAAGCCTTTAGCTTCACCTGCTGCAAGAGAGAAGGACACCTGGCTTTGTACGAACTCGACAACGTCCTCCGGCCGTATGCCTGGGGATCGACGACGGCGATCGCCGGCCTGCTCGGCCGGCCGACGTCGGGCGGACCGGAAGCTGAGCTGTGGATCGGCGCGCACCCTGACTCGCCGTCGGTGGCCAGCCGGCCGGACGGCACGACGGCACCGCTGAACGCGCTCATCGGCGAGGACCCGGAACACTTCCTGGGATCTGAGTCGGTGGCCGAATTCGGGCCGCGCCTGCCGTTCCTGGCCAAGATCCTCGCCGCGGCCAAGCCGCTGTCGCTTCAGGTGCACCCGAGCCTTGACCAGGCGAAAGCCGGTTTCGCGCGCGAGAATGCCGCCGGCGTGCCAGCCGACGCTGCGCACCGCAATTACCGGGACGACAACCACAAGCCGGAAATGATCTTCGCGCTGACCCCGTTCGATGCGCTGTGCGGTTTCCGTGCGCCGGAGAAGTCCCGCGACATCTTCCTCCACCTGGCAGGCTGCCTGGAGCTCCCGGGCAACGGGGTGCCGCAGCTTATAAAACACGTCATCGAGGACCTCTCGCAACCCGACGAGGCCACGGCGCTGAGGTCCGCGTTCGAACGGCTGATCGCCGGGGGCGAGGCGATCCAGGAAGCCACGTCCCGCGTGGTTGACGTGCTGGCGTCGGGCGCGCCCATGGCGCCCTACCAGCAGGAGCTTTCCACGGTGCTGAGCCTTCACGGGGAGTACCCCGGCGACCCCGGCGTCCTGATCTCCCTGCTGCTGAACCGGCTGTCGCTGGAGCCGGGCCAAGCGGTGTACCTGCCCGCCGGAAACGTGCACGCCTACCTGCACGGCCTCGGCGTCGAGGTGATGGCATCCTCGGACAACGTGCTCCGCGGCGGGCTGACGCCCAAGTTCATCGACATTCCCGAGCTGCTGAACACCATCGCCTTCGAATCGGTGGGCGTCCCCATGCTGCGGCCGGAGACCTCCGGACTCGGGCAGGAACTGTACTGCCCGCCGTTCCGCGAGTTCCAGCTCCAGCGGATCGAACTGCTGCCGGACGGCGAACCCGTTCCGCTGGCACAGTCGGGCGCCGCGGTGGTGATTGTCGTGGCCGGGGCCGTGATCCTTGACTCGCCGAAGGGCGACCTGCAGCTGGACCGCGGCGCGAGCGCCTTCCTGCCGGCCGCCGACGCGCCCGTCAACGTCCATCCCGTGTCCGGGGCCCCGGAGAGCGCCGTGGCCTTCGCCGTGACCACCTCGATGAAGGCCTGAACGCCGTGGAGTACTTCCTGCAAACGAAGGCCTGGGAGGATTTCCAGAAGTCGCTGGGACGCCGAGTGCACCGGCAATCCGGTCCCGGCTGGAGCTTCCTCGCCATCGAGGAAAAGAACCCCGCGGGCAAGGTCCTGTACGCGCCCTACGGCCCGGTGGCCGGGTCGGTCGAGGCGTTCGACGCCGCGCTGGCGGCGCTCCGGGACCTGGCGGCGTCCTGCGGCGCCGTCTTCATCCGGATCGAGCCGGTTTCTGCCGGCCTGGACCCTTCGAGTGCACCGGACGCCCTGCGGAGCCGCGGCCTGCAGCCTGCCCCGGTCAACCAGCAGCCCGAACTCAGCTGGATCGTGGACCTGGACCGGGACTTCAAGGAGGTCCTGGCGGAGATGAAGCCGGTCAACCGCAACCTGTACCGGAACATCCACAAGAAGGGCGTGACGTTCCGCTCCACGCAGGACCCTGAAGACATCCGCGTGCTCCTGAACTTCCTCCATATGACGGCGCGGCGGAACGGCTTCAAACCGCAAAGCGACGAGTACCTGACGCAGGTGGCCGAGTCCCTCATGCCCGCTGGCGCCGCGACGCTGTTCATCGCCGACCTGCACGGCGGTCCGGTGGCCGCAGCCCTGGCCTACGATTCGGCGGACACCCGGACGTACGCCCACGCGGCCATGGATGACACCCACCGCAAGCTCAGCGCAGGCATCCCCCTCCTGGTGACGCTCATGGCCGATGCCCAGGAGAACGGCCTGAAGCACGTGGACCTGTGGGGCGTGGCCCCGGCCGGGGAGCCTGACCACAAGTGGGCAGGGTTCACCGCATTCAAGAAGTCGTTCGGCGGGCGCGAGATCGCCTACCCCGGAACCTGGGACCTGCCCGTCAACCGGCCCCGCTACGCGGCCTACCAGGTGGCGCGCAAGCTCCGCGACGGCATCAAGGCCCTCATCAAGCGCCCCACCCGCTGAGCGCGAACGAACACTTGGGTCCCACCCGCTGAGCGCGAACGAACACTTGGGCCCCGCCGCCCGGAAATGTCCGGGCCGCAAGTGTACGTTCGCGCTCCGCTCGGAGACTCCACCTGTGGATAACGTCCAACGTGCCCTTCTGCGGGTGCAAACTGAAGCATGGGTCTCTCGCCGCTTCCCCCTGACTTACTCGGAGGATCATTCACTTCATCCCACGCCGCTGCATCCGGGGTTTCGCGGCGGCGCCAACGGAAGCCTGACGTGGCCATACCCTCACGCGGGGTTCGCGTCTCACTGCAGGGGAATGCGACAACTCCGGCCTATTTGCGTGCCTACACTGCGCTGGATGACTCGTCGATCCTCACCCATCACTCCGGCGCCCGCATCTGGGAGTTTGGCCTTCCCGGCTGGATGCAGGAGGACTGGAGGATCCATGTTGCGCGTGACCGAAACGGAAGTCAGCCGCGCCGGCGAAATGTGGTCGGTCACCGGATGACGTTCAAACCCGGCGAGGTAGTGACGCACGACGGCGTCCGGGTTACCTCGCCAGCCAGGACGTGGCTGGATCTCGCCGGTCTTCTCAGTGTTGATGCGCTGATCGCCGCGGGAGATTCGGTGGTTGTTGCCCACGGGCCAGAATTTCCGAAGCCAAGGACTCCGTTGGCCACCATCGATGACCTCCGGCGAATGGTTGCCTCGCATCCTGGCATGCGCGGCGTGAAGACCGCGCGCTTGGCGCTTCCCGAGATCCGCGTCGGATCCGATTCTCCGCAGGAAACAAAGATGCGGCTGGCCCTGGCTCGAACGAAACTTGGCGAACCGGTGTTAAATCATGTGATCCACAGCAGCTGGGGCCAGCCTGCGGTGTGGCCGGACGCCGCCTATCCGCTACACCGCCTGGCGCTGCAGTACGACGGCAGGCACCATTCGGATCCGGACCAGGCCGCGCGTGACCGGAGGCGCAAGGAGACCACCGAACGCCTCGGCTGGACGGAGCTCAGAATTTTCAAAGATGACCTCGACGGCGATAAGCCTTTTGTCCTCGAGAAGGTCAGGGCGACGATTCTGGGTCAGCAGCGTCGTCGGGCGTCGGGAACCTGAACGTCGACTGCACGCAAAAATCGCGCGAATGCACACTTGAGCCCCGGATCCGTGACGGATGCGGGGCTCAAGTGTTCGTTCGCGCTGGGGAAGCCGGGGGGCTAGTTCTTGCGGGCGTAGCCTTCCCACTTGCTGGCCTGGTGCTCGCCGTCCACGAAGCGGATGGTGCCGGACTTGGAGCGCATGACGATCGACTGCGTCAGGACCTTGTCCTTGGAGTAGCGCACGCCCTTGAGGAGGTCGCCGTCGGTGATGCCGGTGGCGGCGAAGTAGCAGTTGTCGCTGGTGACGAGATCGTTGGTGGAGAGGACCCGCTCGAGGTCGTGGCCGGCGTCGATCGCCTTCTGCTTCTCGTCATCGCTCGTGGGCCACAGCCGGCCCTGGATCACGCCGCCCAGGGACTTGATGGCGCAGGCCGCCACGATGCCTTCCGGGGTTCCACCGATGCCCATCAGGGCATCGACGCCGGTGCCGGAGCGGGCAGCCGCAATGGCGCCAGCAACGTCGCCGTCCATGATGAACTTGGTGCGCGCACCGGCGTCGCGGATCTCCTCGACCAGCGGGCGGTGGCGGTCACGGTCCAGGATCATGACGTTGAGCTGGTTGACCTTCACGCCCTTGGCCTTGGCGATCAGGTGCAGGTTCTGCTTGACGGGCAAACGCAGGTCGACCATGTCGGCGGCTTCAGGTCCGGTGACCAGCTTTTCCATGTAGAACACGGCGGAGGGGTCGAACATGGAGCCGCGCTCGGCGACGGCCAGGACGGCCAGGGCGTTGTTGATGCCCAGTGCGGTCAGGCGGGTTCCGTCGATGGGGTCGACGGCGACGTCGCACTCGGGACCGGTACCGTCACCAACCTGTTCGCCGTTGAACAGCATCGGAGCTTCGTCCTTTTCGCCTTCACCGATGACCACGACGCCGTTGAAGTGGACGGTCTGAAGGAAGGAACGCATCGCATCGACGGCTGCGCCGTCCGCCTTGTTCTTGTCACCGAAGCCAACCCAGTGGCCGCCGGCGATGGCCGCGGCTTCGGTGACGCGGACAAGTTCAAGGGCGAGGTTGCGGTCCGGCTCGTCAGTTCCGACGGCGAGCGACGGGGAAAGCGTTGAGTACTTCTGGGTAGCTGGTGACACGTGAACCTCTTCTTCGAGTGGCGATCATTGGACCCGCCAGGCCTGAGTCGACCATCGCGGTGATTCCTCTGTAACTGATCATAGTCGCCACCGCGGGGCCCGGGCGTGGGATGACTACACCTCGTAACGGACGGCCGGCCTCACCGCCGCCGGCATCGAATGTGAGTTCGCACCCTGCATGGGCGACTATAGAAGGGTGAGTGATATGCAGGACCAGTCCGCCCCCTCGAGCCGCGTGCAGGCTCCCGCCCCCTCCCCTTCCACGGTCAGCCAGCCCGTCAAGCCCGTAATTCCCGCGGCCGCCGCGAAAAGGGCCAACGCCTCAGTGATCGGAATGATCATCGCCCTGCTGGTGAGCGTCGCGGCGTTCCTGCCGATCGTCCTGATGAACCCGTCCCCGAAGTCGGACGGCTTCCGCCCCAACATCGACGTCAGCGCCATAGCCTCGAACGCTGCAGGTGTGGCGGGATTCACACCGGTGGCCCCCGCGGCGGGCGACACATTCCACCCGAACTACGCCCGCTGGGCGGCGGCCAGCGGCACCGGCGTCGCGGCCTGGGAGGTCGGTTACATCACCCCGAAGGAAAAATTTATCGGTCTGACACAGACCGGCAAGGCTAACCCGAGCTGGCTCGTGCAGCAGACCAAGAACGCTCCCGTCACCGGCACGCGCAACGCCGGCGGCAAGGAGTGGGAACTCCATGACACGGGCAAGGGCGAGAAGAGCATGGTGCTCGCGTACCGGGGAACCACCGTGGTCCTGGCCGGCGACGCCCAACTGGAGGAATTCGCAGTCCTGGCCGCCGCCGTCGTCAAATCCCTGGAAAGTAACCCCCCTGTCACCGTTTCCCCTTCGGCGAGCCCCGCACCGTAAGGTGGGGCCGTGACCACTTACCTGACTCCTGCCCTGGCCTGGCGCCGTCTGCGCGAAGGCAACGAACGCTTCGTTAACAGTGAATCCTCGCACCCGAACCAGGACGCCTCCCGGCGCTCATCCCTGGTGGAAACCCAGCATCCCTTTGCGGTGATCTTCGGCTGCTCCGATTCACGGCTCGCGGCCGAGATCATTTTCGACGTCGGACTCGGCGACGTCTTCGTCGTCCGGACCGCGGGCCAGGTCATTGACGACGCCGTCCTCGGTTCGCTCGAGTACAGCATCGGTGTGCTTGGCGTGCCGCTGATCGTGGTCCTCGGCCATGACAGCTGCGGAGCGGTCACCGCCACGAAGTCCGCCGTCGAAACCGGCCAGATGCCGGCCGGCTTCATCCGCGACCTCGTCGAGCGCATCACGCCGTCGGTCCTGACCTCGCTCCGCAACGACCAGACGGAGGTCAACGACATGGTGGTGGAGCACGTCAAGCAGACCTCGCACCGCCTCGTGGACAGCTCGCGTGTGATTTCGGACGCAATCGAGTCGGGCCGGGCCGCCGTGATCGGGCTCTCCTACAGCCTCGCGGACGGCCACGCGGAGCTTGTTTCCGGAATCGGCGAGCTCTAGAAGCAGCCTGAAGACGCCCGGGCCGGCCGCCTGTAGCAAGCCGTTCACGGTTTTCGATGCGGTGCCCGGGCGTCCTAAGCTAGCCCCATGACTTCCACTGAAGAGTTCCGCATTGAACATGACACGATGGGCGAAGTCCGCGTCCCCGTGAACGCCCTGTACCGCGCGCAGACGCAACGTGCAGTCGAGAACTTCCCGATCTCCGGAAAAACCCTGGAACGTGCGCACATTGAGGCGCTGGCCCGGGTCAAGAAGGCCGCTGCCCAGGCCAACGCTGAACTGAGTGTGCTCGACGGCGAGCTGGCCAAGGCGATCGCGGAAGCTGCCGACGAGGTGGCTACGGGCAAGTACGACGGCGACTTCCCCATCGACGTTTTCCAGACCGGCTCCGGCACGTCCTCGAACATGAACACCAACGAGGTCCTCGCCGAACTGGCTACGCGCGCCCTGAAGGCTGCCGGCAGTGACAAGGTGGTCCACCCCAACGACCACGTCAACGCCTCGCAGTCCTCGAACGACGTGTTCCCCACCTCCGTCCACGTTGCCGCCACCTCGGCCCTGATCAACGACCTCATTCCGGCCCTCGGCTACCTCGCCGAATCGCTGGAGCGCAAGGCCGTTGAGTTCAAGGACGTCGTCAAGTCCGGCCGCACGCACCTCATGGACGCCACCCCGGTCACCCTGGGCCAGGAGTTCGGCGGCTACGCCGCGCAGGTTCGCTACGGCATCGAGCGCATCAACGCCGCGCTCCCCCGCGTGGCCGAAGTTCCCCTCGGCGGCACCGCCGTGGGCACCGGCATCAACACCCCGGCAGGCTTCCCGGAGCGCGTCATCGAGCTGCTCGCCACGGACACCGGCCTGCCGCTGACCGAGGCCCGTGACCACTTCGAGGCCCAGGCCAACCGCGACGGCCTCATCGAAGCCTCCAGCCAGCTGCGTAACATTGCCATCTCCTTCATGAAGATCAACAATGACCTGCGCTGGATGGGCTCCGGCCCCAACACCGGCCTCGGCGAGATCGCCATTCCGGACCTGCAGCCGGGCTCGTCCATCATGCCGGGCAAGGTCAACCCCGTCATCTGCGAAGCGTCCATCATGGTGTGCGCCCAGGTCATCGGCAACGACACCGCCATCGCCTGGTCCGGCACCAACGGCGCCTTCGAACTGAACGTCGGCATCCCGGTCATGGCCGCGAACCTGCTCGAGTCCGTCCGCCTGCTGGCCAACACCAGCCGCGTCATGGCGGACAAGATGATCGACGGCATCACCGCCAACGTCGAGCGCGCCCGCTTCCTCGCCGAGGCTTCGCCGTCCATCGTGACCCCGCTGAACAAGTACATCGGATACGAAAACGCCGCCAAGATCGCCAAGACCGCCGTCAAGGAGGGCCTGACCGTCCGGCAGGCCACCGAGAAGCTCGGCTTCGTCGGTGAAGGCGAAGGCAAGGTTTCCGAGGCTGACCTGGACAAGGCATTGGACGTCACCACCATGACGGCTCCGGCCCACAAGGCCTAACCTCTCAAGAAGTACGACGGCGGCCGCCCACCTTCCCAGCGAAGGCGGGCGGCCGCCGTCGTTCGCGTTTAGCTCCCCTCCCCCCCCGCCTTGGAGTTTTTTGTCCAGATGTCGCGAGTTGGAGAGCGCTTAAGTCGCGATACGTGGACAAAAACTCGAAGCCTCTCCAACCGGATGGCGGCAGCTCTCCGCGCCGCCCACTTTGCCGCCAGTTAGAAAGTTGCACTAATTCAGTCTGAGTGCAAAACTGTACTTTGTGAATGAAAGTGCAACTATTGGCGGCGGGCTCCGCGAACGCAAACGGGCCGCGACACGGGCGGCGCTCACCGCCGTCGCCCGTTCGCTGACGTCCGAGCGCGGCCTCAGCGGCTACACCGTGGAAGACGTGTGCGAGCAGGCGGGCATCTCCCGGCGGACCTTCTTCAACTACTTCCCCACCAAGGAAGACGCCATCCTGGGGCACGTGGACGACGAAATGCCCGAGGACCTCTTCGACGAATTCCTCCGCGGTGGGCAGGGTTCCCCGAAGGGCGAGCTCTCCGCGAACCTGCTTCAGGACCTCCTTCAGCTCTCGCTCAGCATGTCCGAGCGGATGAGCAGCTCCGAGGAGGAGACCCGCGAGTTGATCGGCGTCATCAAGAAGGAACCGCAGCTGATGCTCAAGATCATCGGCGCCACGGAGGAGCGGGAAGCCCACTTTGCCCGGCTCCTCGCCGAGCGCGAAGGCGTTCCGGCCGACCACCCCGTGGTGCGCATGGCGGTGGTGGTCATGGGCAACATCGCCCGGCACACCAGCCTCGCCTACTTCTCCGAAGGCAACACCCGCACGTACCGTGACCTGCTGCTCGAAAACTTCGAGGCCGCCAGGTTGCTGCTCTCCCAACCGTATTCCCGCCCGACCGGCCACCCCGTTTCCCCCTCCGCAGAAGGACAGCCATGAGCACCGCCGTCAGTTCCAGAGCCGCAGCCGGACCGCTGCTGCTGACCCAGAAACGCATCTGGATCATCTTTTCCGCGCTGATCGCCGGCATGCTGCTCTCCAGCCTCGACCAGACCATCGTCTCCACTGCCATGCCCACCATCGTGGGCAAGCTTGGCGGCGTCGAGCACCAGGCCTGGATCACCACCGCGTACCTCCTGGCCACCACCATCGTCATGCCGGTCTACGGCAAATTCGGCGATATCCTCGGCCGCAGGAACCTCTTCCTCGTCGCCATCGCGCTGTTCACGCTTGCGTCCGTAGGCTGTGCCGTCGCCACGGATTTCTGGGGCTTTGTCGTCTTCCGGGCCATCCAGGGGCTGGGCGGCGGCGGCCTGATGATCCTCTCGCAGGCCATCATCGCGGACATCGTTCCTGCCAAGGAGCGCGGCAAGTACATGGGACCGCTGGGCGCCATCTTTGGCCTGTCCGCCGTGGCCGGACCGCTGCTGGGCGGCTTTTTCGTTGACCACCTCACCTGGGAGTGGGCTTTCTACATCAACATCCCCATCGGCATCGCCGCCTTCACCATCGCCTGGTTCACTCTGACGCTTCCCAACAAGAAAGCCGAAAAGCGGATCGACTTCCTGGGCGTCCTGTTCCTGTCCGTTGCCACCACCTGCCTGATCTTCTTCACGGACTTCGGCGGCAAGAAGGACGAAGGCTGGGATTCGCCCCTGACCTGGGCCTTCGGCGCCGGACTGGTCCTCGCCGCAGCCGCTTTCGTCGCGGCCGAACGCCGCGCGGAAGATCCGATCATCCCGCTGAGCCTGTTCCGGAACCGGATCTTCGTGAACTCCACCGCCATCGGCTTCACCCTGGGTCTGGGCATGTTCGCCGCCATCGCCTTCGTGCCCACGTTCCTGCAGATGTCCTCGGGCACCTCCGCCGCCGAGTCGGGGCTCCTCATGCTCCCGATGATGGCCGGCCTGATGGGAACGTCCATCTACTCCGGTATCCGCATTTCCAAGACCGGCAAGTACAAGATGTTCCCGATTCTCGGCGCCAGCCTGACCATCGCCGCCATGCTGTGGTTCACCACGCTGTCTGCCGAGACGCCCATCTGGATCATCTGCGTCCAGCTGTTCCTGTTCGGCTCCGGCCTGGGCCTGATCATGCAGGTCATCGTCCTTGTGGTGCAGAACTCCGTTCCGGCGGACCAGATCGGCACGGCCACCAGCACCAACAACTACTTCCGCGAAGTGGGGGCCGCCCTGGGCGTGGCGGTGTTCGGCTCGATCTTCACCAACCGGCTCGCGGACTCCCTGACGAACGCCTTCACCGGCGCCGGCGCATCTGCCAGCCAGGCTTCCCAGTCCACGAAGACGCTGGACCCGCAGACCCTCGGCCAGCTTCCGGAGCAACTCCGGGACGCGATCGTCAACGCCTACGCCGATTCCCTGGCACCGGTGTTCTGGTACCTCGTCCCGTTCATCGCCGTTGCACTGCTCCTGGCCATCACGCTGAAGCAGATCCCGCTCTCGGACACCGCCGGCATGGTGGCCCGCGGCGAGGCGGTGGGCGGCGAGGAGGCCGAGCTCCTCGAGGCCGCGCTGCGCCAACCGGCAGTTCGGGAACCGGCCATGCGTGAAGCTGACGGTGCAAAGGACAACGACGGCGTAAAGGACGACGACGGCGAGCTGGCCGGCCAGCGCCGCTGACCTGCCGCTGTACGAGCGCGAACTGGCAGCTAATGCCCTCGAATCAGGGATTTGAAGGCATTAGCTGCCATCTCGTGCCGGGGGCGGGTGGTTGCGTTCGTGCCGGGGCGGGTGGCGCCTGGGGCTGCCGTCAGGCGGGCAGCAGGACCATCGCCGCGGCGGCCCCGGCCAGCATGAACGGACCGAACGGAATGGCCGATTTGAGCGTCCCGCGCCGCAGTGCCAGCAGGCCGATGCTCCAAAAACCGCCGAGCAGGAACGCGGCGAACGTCCCGGCGAACACATGCGGCCAGCCGAGGTAGCCCAGGTACAGCCCCAGAACGCCGGCGAGTTTCACGTCCCCAAAGCCCATGCCGGGCGGATACACCAGGCGCAGCACAAAGTAGAAGAGCCACAGCACCGCTGCCCCGGCCGCAATCCTCAGCGCCGGCACCCCGAAAAGGCGGGCCGCGCCGTCGGGCAGTCCGGACGGTTCCACCGCCGCGAGGGTGAACACCGCCCCCAGCAGCAGCACACCGGCAACGCCATAGGAGGGGAAGACAATCCTGTTCGGCAGGAGGTGGTGCCGGACGTCGATGACCGTGAGCCGCACGGCCATCACGGCGAAGTAGGCGCACGCGGCCAGCAGCAGCCAGAACGCGAGTGGAGCCGCTTCCCATAGCCCGCCAAGTCGTTGGATCACTCTCGGATGCTACTGGATTGGCCCGCCTGCCGCTCGGGGCCGCGCGTAAACTGTGGATATGGGGACCTGGGACGCCAAACACCGGCAGGAACACGGCGGCGGTGCCACGCCCACGTCGGCCGTTTCCTTTCGCAACCTTTGCCGCTCGTCCCCGTGGAAATGGCAGTCCCTGCGCTTCGAATACGCCGAAACTCCCGGCACCGGCACCGTCCGCGCCTGGCTGCGCCGCCCCGGCGCGCTGCGCCTGGAGTCTGACGACGGCACGCTGCTGGGCAGCACCACGGGCATCAATGATTCCCGTGACGGCCTGTACATCAGCGCCACGCGGAAGTCGTGGCTTCTTCCCGCGCATCTGGTGACGCCGGTGTACGACGACGGCGGGCTGGTGCGGCGCCGCCCGGAGGCCGCGTACGGCGAACCCTCGTTCGGCAACGGCCGGTTCGCTGCTGCACTGGATCCAGTGGAGCTGGCCGGAAATGCCCCGGTGCCGCTGGAGTTCCCCAACGCCAACGCCGTCGAACTGTTGGAGCCGGTTCAGCAACTGACGCACGAGGGCCGCGCGGCGCTGGAAACCGTGGTCTCACCGAATGCCGGGTACCGGCCGCTGGATCCGGCGGCACCCTTGTGCGGACCGGGCCGGACCAGAATCCGCATCGATGCCGGGACGGGGGTGTGTGTCTGCGCCGAACCGCTCGACGGCGGGGGGCAGCTGCCCGGGCACAGCATCCGGATCCTGGCCGTGGATGAGTACATGCTGGATGATCTTTTCGTGGCGGAACCGATGAACCTCACTGATGTGCGCGAGCACATCCAGTGGCCGCTGCGTCCCAACCCTGCCTGACGAACCCCCGCCCCGGGCGACCCTCCCGACAAACCCCCGCCCCGGGCCACCCGGAATGCGGGGTGCCGCGCAGGCTTTTTCCAACCTGCCGGCCGCAAACTCGTGCCATGTCAACCATGGCTCCAGACGTATCGACACCTGACGCGGCCGCCACCGGCAGGACCGGTACCCGGCGGCGTCGGAAGCTGCTGCTGATCCCGCTCTCCCTGCTTTGCGCCCTGGGGCTCGTGCTGGGATATCTCTTCCTGACGGCCAAGCCGGAAGCCAGCACCCCGCTGGGCGCGAGCGCGGCGATCCCCGGCGGAACGGCGCGGGTCAATGGCATCATCCCGCTGGAAAAGGACGGCTGGCTTCCGCCTGAACGCGTCCAGGTCCTGGACGAGGGCCCGTCCGCGGGGACACACCGGGTCAGGATTCTGGTGCAGTTCACCGCTCTCGAAGGTGAAGGCATCACGCTGGACACGTCGCAGTTCTCGGTGACCGGTCTTGGCGCCAACAGCATTCATCCGCTGTGGACGTCTCCGGCGAACGCGCAGCTCGGGCAGGGAGATACAGTGGACGCCACCATGGTCTTTGAGCTGCCCAACCAGGCGATCGCCCTGGTGCTGGAGGGGCCCGGCAACACCCGGCTGTCCCTCGGCCTGTCGCACCACACCAGCTGACGGCGGCGCCCCGGCGGCATAGGCAGGGCCCACACGTCGGCTAGGATTCCGGCATGACCGAGCTGATCTCCGTGTGGCCTCCGTTCGCGCTCACCTTGGCCACTCCCCGGCTCACGCTGCGGCCTCTGCGCGACGACCACATCCCCGCCGCCGTCGAAGCGGCGGCCAGTGGCATCCACGATGAGGGCCGCAACCCGTTCAGCACACCCTGGACCGCTGTCCCGGCCGGTGACCTTGGAGCCAACATGGCCCGCTGGTACTGGCAGTGCCGCGCCGCCTCCACTCCCGAATCCTGGACGCTGACGCTGGGCGTCTGGCACGAGGGCACCTTCCTCGGCTGCCAGGACATTGTGGCCAGGGACTTCACGGTCCTCCGCACAGTCGCCACCGGATCGTGGCTGCGGAAGAGTGCGCAGGGCCGCGGCTTCGGCAAGGAGATGCGGGCCGCCGTCGCGCTTTACGCCTTTGACTGGCTTGGCGCCGACGTCTGCGAATCCGAGGCCGCCGACTGGAACGCCGCCTCCCTGGGCGTCTCCCGGTCGCTCGGCTACGAACTGAACGGCGTCACCCGCATGTCGTGGGGCGGCAAGCAGGAGACAGTCCAACGGGTCCGCCTCACCCCGGCGACCTTCCGCCGCCCAGACTGGCAATTGAGGGTAGAGGGCCCACGCACCCACGGCGAAGTTCCTCCTGGGCGTCGCTGCCGGCTGAGGCTGGGTGGTTGAGCCTGCCGAAACCAGCACTCGGTTTCGGCAAGCTCAACCAGCGATAGCTACGCCCCTTCGAGCAGGTCCGTGACGAGTGCCGCGATGGGCGAGCGTTCGGACCGGGTGAGGGTGATGTGGCCGAAGAGCGGGTGGCCCTTCAGCGTTTCGACGACGGCTGCGATGCCGTCGTGCCGTCCGACCCGGAGGTTGTCGCGCTGGGCAACGTCGTGGGTGAGGACGATCTTCGAGTTCTGCCCGATCCGGCTCATGACGGTCAGCAGGACGTTCTTCTCGAGCGACTGGGCCTCGTCCACGATCACGAAGGCGTCGTGCAGGGAGCGTCCGCGGATATGGGTCAGCGGCATGACCTCCAGCATGCCGCGGTCCATGACCTCCTCCACGACCTCCTGGCTCACGAGCGCGCCCAGGGTGTCGAAAACCGCCTGCGCCCAGGGGTTCATTTTCTCCTGCTCCGAGCCCGGCAGGTAGCCGAGCTCCTGGCCACCGACGGCGAACAGGGGGCGGAAGACGATCACCTTGCGGTGCTCACGGCGTTCCAGAACCGCCTCCAGGCCGGCACACAGGGCAAGGGCCGACTTGCCGGTGCCCGCGCGCCCGCCCAGGGACACGATGCCCACCGCAGGGTCCATCAGCAGGTCGATGGCGAGCCGCTGCTCCGCAGAGCGGCCGTGGAGGCCGAAGATGTCGCGGTCCCCCTTGACCAGGCGGACCTGCTTGTCGGCACCGACGCGGCCGAGCGCCGATCCCCGGCTGGAGAGCACCACGAGGCCGGTGTTGACCGGCATCTCTGCAGCCGCCGGGATGAAAACCGGTTCGTGCCCGTAGAGCGTGGAGATCTCCTCGTCGCTGGCATCGATCTCGGCGACGCCGGTCCAGCCGGAGTCCTTAACGAGCTCGTTGCGGTATTCGTCGGCCAGCAGGCCCATGGCCGAGGCCTTGACCCGCATGGGAAGGTCCTTGGACACCACGGTGACGTTGCGCCCCTCGTTGGAGAGGTTCTTTGCGACGGCGAGGATGCGGCTGTCGTTGTCCCCGCCGCGGAACCCGGCCGGCAGGACTTCGGCCGAGATGTGGTTCATCTCGATCATGAGCGTCCCGCCGGCGTCGCCCAGCGGGATGGGCCGGTTCAGCCCCCCGTGCTGGATGCGAAGGTCATCAAGGAGCCGGAGCGCCTTCCGTGCGAAGTAACCGAGTTCGGGGTCATGCCGCTTCCCTTCAAGTTCGGTGATCACCACGATCGGCACAATGACTTCATGCTCCGCGAAACGCAGCAGGGCGCGGGGGTCGGAGAGCAGCACGGAGGTGTCGATGACGAAAGTGGAGACTGATGGCTGGGATTCAGTCTGTGGGCCGGAAACAGCAAGACCGGCTGCGGCGTCTTTCGTGTCCGCACCGGTCTTTGAATTGGCTCGCTTGGCGCGAGAGGTAGCCTTCTCACCCTTGTCCGTGATGACGTCGGGCAGTTGTTCAGAAATAGCCACATCGACTCCAGCCCCGGGGCGCTGCCCGGAATTGTTATTGGTGAGGCGGCTCGGCCACGAGGCCGGATCCGGCCTCCCATACAACCGGTGCGATGAATCGCTCCATGTACTGGCCTCCCCGATCAGCCGGCGGTTTGCCTGCTGATGGATTCAACGTAATTCGCCCCGAACTAATTTCCAACGTCTTCTTCCGGCGATTCCTGTTGCCGGCGTGTGAATTTGGCGTGAACTGAGGCGGACGAAGAGTGCACGACGGCGGCCCAAAGGGCGGTCCCAAGGACCGCCTACGGGCGCCGGCAACGGTTAGGACCCGAAGCGCCGCTGCCTGCCGGCGTAGTCGCGCAGGGCGCGAAGGAAATCCACCTTTCGGAAGGCCGGCCACAGGGCCTCGCAGAAGTAGAACTCGCTGTAGGCGCTCTGCCACATCAGAAAACCTGAGAGCCGCTGCTCGCCGGAAGTCCGGATGACCAGGTCCGGATCAGGCTGGCCGCGCGTATAGAGAAAACGCGAGATGTCCTCCACGCTCAGGGTGTCGGCCAGCTCGCTGATGTCCGCCTTGTGCGCCACGGCGTCGTGCAGCAGCTCGCGCACCGCGTCCACGATCTCGCGCCGGCCGCCGTAGCCGACGGCCACATTCACGTGCAGCTTCTCCCGCACCGGCGTCCTTGCCGTGAGGGTGGTCAGGCGCTCCGCCAGGTAGTCCGGGAGCAGCTCCGGGGCACCCATGGCGTGGACCGAAATGTCGGCGTCCTCGTCGAGGCGGTCCAGCGTGTTGGCGATAATGCCCATGAGCAGGTCAAGCTCTTCGCCGGAGCGGTTCATGTTGTCCGTGGAGAGCATATACAGCGTGACCACCCTGACGCCCAGCTCCTGGCACCAGCCGAGGAACTCATGGATCTTGTCGGCACCGGCCTGGTGGCCCTGGCTCGTGGGGGCATTGAACTGCCGGGCCCAGCGCCGGTTGCCGTCCACCATCACGCCGATGTGCCGGGGGATCCGCTCCGGCTCCAGGGAGCGGAGAAGCTTGCGCTCATAGAAGCCATAGAGGAACCCGGGCCATTCCATCCGGAGACTCACCTGACTTCCTCTGTACGACTTTTGTGCAAGTCCTAGGCTACCGCCCGGAGGCTGCGGCCGCGTGCAGGTGGCCCTCCGAAGCCCACCGGACGGGCGGCAGGAACCCCGCAGGTAGATGCTACCGGAGAGTAACTTACTGAACCGTAGGTTATTCTGGATGACATGAAAAGCAACGCCCCGGACGGCGGACCGGAGCCGTCAAAGGCAGAACCCACCGCCGTGGACGACGCCGCGGCACGCATCGCGGAACTGCTGACGATCAAGCCCAAGTGGCGGGGATGGATCCACACGGTCACCGCCCCGTTCGCCCTGGCTGCCGGGATCGTCCTGGTGGCGGTGGCGCCAACCGCGGACCGCAAGATCACGTCCGCCATCTACGCGTTCACCGGTGTCCTGCTGTTCGGCATCAGCGCCGTGTATCACCGCGGCAACTGGTCCCCCGGCGTCAAACGCGTCCTCAAACGGCTGGACCACACCAACATCATGCTGGTGATCGCCGGCAGCTACACGCCGCTCGCGTGGAGCCTCCTGGACAGGCCGACGGCGGAGTTCCTGCTCTGGCTGATCTGGTCCGCCGCAATCCTGGGCGTGCTGTTCCGGCTGCTCTGGACCGACGCACCCCGCTGGCTGTACGTGCCCATTTACATCGGCCTCGGATGCGGGTCCCTCTTCTACCTGCCTGCCTTTTTCGCGGCGAGCGTCCCGGCGGCGCTGCTCATCTGCGTTGGCGGGGCCTTCTACATCACCGGGGCAGTGTTCTACGCCCTCAAAAAGCCCAACTTCAGCTACCGGCACTTCGGCTTCCACGAGCTGTTCCACGCCTTCACGGTGCTGGCGTTCGCCGCGCACTTCGCGGCCATCCTCATCGCAGTGCTGAGCTGACCCGCTCCAACGCCGCCTCAACGGTCGCCACGGGTCGGTCGCAGACCATGCCGCGGCAGACGTAGACAAGCGGCGCACCGCCGGGCCCGGCGGGCCTCTGCCGCAGCAGCGGCACCTCGGCCGGCTTCCCGCCGTCGTCCGCCTCAGCCTCCCTAACCGCCACCACCAGCCCCGGAGTCGGGGACAGCAGCAGCGCGCGCTGCAGGGCGTCCCGTTCGGGACCGGCAGGTCCGACGACGGCGGCCTCCAGCGGCCCCGCCAGCACGGCCTGCGCTGTGGCCAGCAGCCAGCCCGCCACCCGCGGTGCCCGTGTGGCGAGCGGGGGCACCAGGACGAGGATGCTTTCGGCCATGGTCCGGTGTTCCGCGGACCCGGACAGGGCAGCGTAGGTCAGCAGGGCGCCGGCAAAGGCCGCCGCACCGCTGGGCGTGGCGTCATCAAAGAAGTCCAGGCCGGGCGTCCCGCCCTGGGCGCTGACCACCTGCGCCGATTCCCCGGCCGAATCGGCGAGCCGCCCGCCGTCAACGAACCCGGTGCCCGCCGCCTGGATCACCGCCTCGGCCAGCGTGTACCAGCGCGGCGAGCCCGTGGCCGAGTACAAGGCAAGGAAGCCGTCCGCGCAGAACGCATAATCCTCCAGCAGGCCGCCGATGCCCCGGGCCGCGCCGCCATGAGAAACACGGACCAACTCCCCCGGCGCCGACTGCCCTGTAACCGGCCGCCAGTGGACCCGTTCCAGATATCCGGCAATCCGGCCGGCTGCCGCCACTAGGTCCGGCCGGTCCAGGACTGCCCCGGCCTCCGCGAGCGCAGCCACCGCCAGTCCGTTCCAGCCCGCCACCACCTTCTCGTCCCGCGCGGGCTGCGGACGGCGCGCGCGGGCCTCCCGGAGCCTGGGCATCACGTCCAGCCAGAGCCGCGCCTCGTCACCGTTTAGCGCCCGGCCCGGGTGCAGCGGCGAGCCGAGCTCCGAGACGGTGCCCCGGGCGCCGACGTTCATCATCCATGCGACGGCCGCGGCAGCCTCCGCGCCAAGCACCCGCTCCAGCTCACCGGGGGTCCACAGATAGCTGGCCCCTTCGTGGTGCTCGCCGTCCACCACGGTGTCGGCATCCAGCGAGGACGCGAGTCCGCCGCCGGGCAGCCCCAGGGCCGTGAGCATCCAGTCGGCGGTGCGCGCCGCAACATCGGCGGCCTCGGTGGCCGGGAACCCGGCCGTGCCGCCGAGCCTGATCCAGTGCACGTAGACGCGCAGCAGCTGGGCGTTGTCGTACAGCATCTTCTCGAAGTGCGGAACGGACAGTCCCGTGTCACCGAATAGCGCGCGAAGCCGCCGTCGAGCTGGTCGAAGAGCGCGGAGCGGGCCATGGCCGCGAGGGTGCGCCCGGCCATCTCCCTGGCCTCTTCGGCGGTGTCCGAGGGCACCGCCGCGTGCCGGACCAGGAACTCCAGGACGGCCGACGGCGGGAACTTGGGGGCGGTGCCGAACCCACCGTCGTCGGGGTCTTCAGACCCGGCCAAGGAGCGCACGGCGGCTTGCAGCAGTCCGGCGTCGAGCGGTTCCGGCGGCCGGGAGACGTCCACGGCCGCCGCGAGCTGCACCTGGCCCATGTTCTGTGCGAGGGAGCGGGCGTTCTCCTCCACGGCGTCGCGGCGCTCCGTCCACGCCTCGTGCACTGCCTCGAGGACCTGGCGGAAGGAGGGCCGCCCGGGCATGGGCCGCGGCGGGAAGTAGGTGCCGGCGTGGAAGGCCCGGCCTTCCGGGGTCAGGAAGACGGACATCGGCCAGCCGCCCTCGCCGCTGATGGCCTGCGTGGCGGCCATGTAGACGGCGTCGACGTCCGGACGCTCCTCACGGTCCACCTTCACCGCAACGAAATGGCCGTTCAGGTAGTCAGCGGTGGCCTGGTCCTCGAACGATTCCCGGGCCATGACGTGGCACCAGTGGCAGGCGGCGTAGCCGATGGACAAAAACACGGGGACGTCCCGGGACGCGGCATCCGCAAAGGCGGCGTCCCCGAAGGGCTGCCAGTGCACCGGGTTGCCGGCGTGCTGGCGGAGGTAGGCAGAGGGTTCCGCGCCGAGGGCGTTGCGCTCCCCCGGCTTGGGCTCCCGCGACCCGGGCTGCCCTGATCGTGGATCAGGTGTCGGTGCGGCCTGCATTGCCGTTGGCGGCATCGTCGCGGGAGATGTCCGCGGCCTCGGCGGCAGCCATCCGTTCCTCCTCCACCTGGGCGCGGTACCGCACCCGGCGGATGCGGCGCACCATGTCCACGATCAGCAGCGCGGAGAGCACCACTATGAAGGCGGTCAGCAGGAACCCAAGCAGGCCGGGCGTGACCTGGTCCTGGGACAGGCCGGGGCGCAGCGACGGCGAGGGTGCCGGGGACGATGCCAGGGCGATGAGCAAATGGTGCACTATTCAAACCTTCTCAAGGCTGGGACCGCCGTCCGCCGCGTGGGCTGACGCCTGGCCCGTTGGTACCCGCGCAGCCGCGGCCGCTTTGGCCGCCACACGGTGTCTACGCGGTTCTTCTGCGCGGTCTTCTACGCGGTTCTTCTGGGGTTGTTCTACGGGGGATAGAAAATGTCTCTTGTCTCTATCTTAGCCCCGCAAAGAGATCCTTTTCCGGCAGCTCCGGGGCCACCTTCGACTGGATCAGCGTGTAGTCCTCCCACGGCCAGACGCGCGCCTGCATCTCAGCCGACACCGCAAAGAAGAAACCCAGCGGGTCCACCTGGGTCCGGTGGGCGCGGAGGGCGTCGTCGCGGGCTTCGAAGAAGTCGCCGCAGTCAACCTGGGTGGTGGTCTCATGCTTTGGCGGCGGCGGGGTGTGCCCCTCGGCATCGGCCTCAAGCCAGGCGGCCAGGCGCTGGGCGTAGGGCGACTGGAGCCCGGCCTCCTCGAGCGCGAAGTGCAGGGCGCGGAAGCGTTCCGGGCTGAAAGCGCGGTCGTAGTAGAGCTTGCTCGGCTCCCACGCATCACCGGTGCCGGGATACCTGGCCGGGTCCCCTGCGGCCTCGAAGGCCTCCACCGCAACCCGGTGCGCCATGATGTGGTCCGGATGCGGGTAGCCGCCGTTTTCGTCGTAGCTGACGATGACGTGGGGCTTGAAGTCCCGGACCAGCCTGACCAGGGGCCCCGCCGCCCGTTCCAAGGGCTGCAGCGCGAAGCAACCGGCCGGCAGGGGCGGAAGCGGATCCCCTTCGGGCAGCCCCGAGTCCACGAATCCCAGCCAGCGCTGCCGGACGCCGAGGATCCTGGCGGCCTCGTTCATTTCGAGGCGGCGGGCACCGGCCATGTCGCGCTTCGGATGGGGCGCGCCCTCCATGGCCGGGTTCTGGATGTCACCGCGGGAGCCGTCCGTGCAGGTGGCGACCATAACGTCCACGCCGGCCGCGGCGTACATGGCCATGGTGGCTGCGCCCTTGCTGGATTCGTCATCCGGGTGGGCGTGGACTGTCAGCAGGCGAAGCTTCGGCGGCTGACTGGTGGACGCTGTCATCTGGGACTGCTCCTCTTTCTCCTGGGACTGACTGCAGTGCTGACGCCGGACATTTACCCGGGAGATCGCCACTAAACTGGAAGGGTGACTACCGAGGACAAGTCGGGCACTTCCCAGCCTGCAGACATTAGCCTAGCCAATCGCTATGGCCGTCCAAAGCGCGGGCTGTCCCGAAGGGCCAAGCGCTGGGCGGTTATCGTTGCCCTGGCAATCGGGATGGGCTTTCTGGCCTGGGTCTCCACGTCCAACGCCACGGCGTCGGTGACGTTCAAGGACATCGGCTACCGGACCACCGACGCCACCCAGTCCGTGGTGGACTTCCAGGTGACTAGGGAACCCGGCACGGCGGTCAAGTGCGCCGTCAAGGCGCTGGATTCCAAGTTCGCCGTGGTCGGCTGGAAAGTGGTCGACATTCCGCCGGTAGAGCAGGACGCGCAGGGGCAGAGTGCCGACGGCGGGCGCACCCTCGCCCAGCGGGTAGTCCTGCGCACCGAATCGCAGGCTGTCTCGGGTGTCGTGGACAGCTGCTGGATCCCGAAGCCCGCGGCCTAGGAACCAGCCGGGCCCGCAGCAAACCGGCAGCACAAGAAGGCATGTGACCCACACCGCTTGGTTATTGGGTTTACTCCACAGGATTGACTACAATGGATCAATACCTTTACCCCGCTGAGATGGTTACTGAGTTCCACAGGTGGCCACCATGGCGGGGTGTTTGTTTGTATGACCGCTTGTACACCCACTAGAGGAGAAGTCCGTGTCTACCACTAACAGCGCGCCTGCAGCTTGGCTTACCCAGGAAGCTTTTGACCGCCTGAAGGCAGAGCTGGACCACCTTTCCGGCCCTGGCCGTGCGGAAATCGTCCAGAAGATCGACGCTGCGCGTCAGGAGGGTGACCTCAAGGAGAACGGCGGCTACCACGCTGCGAAGGAAGAGCAGGGCAAGATCGAGGCCCGCATCCGCCAGCTGACCGTCCTGCTCCGCGACGCCCACGTCGGCGAGGCACCGGCCGACGACGGAATTGTTGAGCCGGGCATGATCGTCGTCGCCCGCATCGCCGGCGACGAGGAGACCTTCCTGCTCGGCTCCCGCGAAATCGCCGGCGACTCGGACCTGGACGTCTTCAGCGACAAGTCGCCGCTCGGTGCCGCGATCATGGGTCACAAGGAGGGCGACAAGCTCAGCTACACCGCCCCCAACGGCAAGGACATCGCGGTGGAGATCATTTCCGCCAAGCCCTACTCGGGCTAACACCGCACCCGTCCGCGGTCACAGCAAACGCACGACGCCGGCCTCCCCCACTTTCGGGGACGGCCGGCGTCGTGCTTTAAGACGCGTTGGGGGGAATGTCAGCGCCGGGATGCCCGCGCCCGGAGCACGACGGCGGCCAGGACGCCGCCTGCGGCGCCGCCCAGGTGGGCCTGCCAGGACACGTATCCGGCAATGTTCGGAATGATCCCGAAAAGGATGCTGCCGTAGGTCAGGAACAGCACCACCGAGAGAAGGATCTGCCACCAGCTGCGGTTGAAGAATCCACGCACCAGGAGAAACGCGAACAGGCCGAAGACCAGTCCGGACGAGCCCACGGTGACCCCGCCGGCGCCAATCAGCCACACGGCCAGCCCGGAGCCGAGCCAGCTGCAGGCAACGGCCGTGACGAAGACCCGGAGCCCGGACAGGAACACCAGGAACCCGAAGATGATCAGCGGCAGCGCATTGGACAGCACATGGTTGAGGTTGGCGTGCAGCAGCGGGAAGGTGAACACGTCCAGGACGCCGTCGGCACTTCTGGGCCTGAGGCCGAAGACGCCGTTCAGCGAGTGCAGCAGCACCGTGTTGAGCAGCTCGATGGCGAACAGGAGCGCCACGAACGATCCCACCACCAGCAGCCCGCCCTTGGCACGGGCGGCCGCCGTTTCCCTGGTGGCGGGTGCCTCTCCCGGGCTGTCCAGCATCGCTTCCCCTAGTGCACCACGATCGGCTGGAAGCCCTCGGCGCGGAGAGCGCCGAGAACCTGTTCGCCGTGCTCGTGGCCCTTGGTCTCGAGGTTCACGGTGATGGAGACGTCGCCCATGCTTATGGAGCCGCCCACTCGGGTGTGGTCGAGGCCCGTCACGTTGGCGTCGTTCTCGGCGATGATGCGGGCGATGGTGGCGAGCGAGCCCGGGCGGTCATCGAGCATCATCCGCACGGTCATGTACCGGCCGGCGGCGGAGAGGCCGCGCTGGATCACCTTGAGCATCAGCATGGGGTCGATGTTGCCGCCGGACAGCACGACGGCGGTTGTTCCGGGGTTCTCGATCTTGCCGTCCATAAGGGCCGCCACGCCCACCGCACCGGCGGGCTCAACGACCATCTTGGCGCGTTCCAGCAGGAAGATCAGGGCCCGCGCCAGGGAGTCTTCGCTGACGGTGACCACATCGTCCACCAGTTCGCGGATGATGCTGAACGGCAGCTGCCCGGGCCGGCCCACGGCGATGCCGTCGGCCATGGTGGAAACCTTCTTCAGCGGCACCAGGGCGTCCGCTGCCAGCGACGGCGGGTAGGCGGCCGCATTTTCTGCCTGCACGCCGATGATGCGGATGTCGCGGCCGAGTTCCTTGGCGCGGGCCTTGACGGCCACCGCGACGCCGGCCAGCAGGCCGCCGCCGCCGACGCCCATCAGGATGGTGTCGACGTTGGGCACCTGCTCGAGGATCTCCAGCCCCAGGGTGCCCTGGCCGGCCACGACGTCCACGTTGTCGAAGGGGTGGACGAAGACTGCGCCGGTATCGTCGGCATAGCGCTGGGCCTCTGCCAGTGCCTCGTCCACGTTGTGTCCGTGCAGGACCACCTCGGCGCCGTGGCTGCGCGTCGCGGCGAGTTTGGGCAGTGCCACGCCGAGGGGCATGTAGATGCGGGCCTTGATGCCCAGGCTCTTGGCGGCGACGGCCACGCCCTGTGCGTGGTTGCCGGCGGAAGCCGCCACCACGCCGCGCTTCTTGTCCGATTCGGAGAGGCGCGCCATCCGCACGTAGGCGCCGCGCACCTTGAAAGAGCCGGCGCGCTGCAGGTTCTCACACTTGAAGTAGACCTCGCCGCCCACCAGGCGGCCCAAGGCGCGGGAGGACTCCACCGGGGTCCGCGCAATAATCCCGTCCAGCAGCTTCTGCGCCTCAAGGACATCGTCCAGCGTGACGGGAAGGCTTTCGGGGGTGTTCACGAACTATTCTCCTTTGGGTGATTCGACGTCGGCACCGGGAGCAGCCTTGCCGCCCGGGGTGCCGTGTGCAGTGCCGGCAGCGTTGCCGTGGCCGGAATGCGAGCCCGGCAGCCGGACATCCTTGAAGGTGTTGTCCTCGTCGGCTGGGGCCGGGCCTGCCGTACCCGCGGCAGCCGGCACAAATTCATGTTCCCACGTTCTGGCAGCAATATACCGAATCGCCGAATTTGCTACGGCCAGGATGGGGACGGAGAACAGCGCCCCGGGGATGCCGGCGAGGTATGAACCGGCGGCTACGGACAGGATCACGGCCACCGGATGCAGGGCGACGGCCTTGCCCATGACCAGCGGCTGCAGGATGTGGCTTTCCAGCTGCTGCACCAGCAGCACGATGCCCAGCATGATCAGGGCGTTGACCGGACCGGTGGCCACCAGGGCCAGCAGCACCGCGATGGCACCCGTCACGAGCGCACCGACGACCGGGATGAACGAGCCGATGAAAACCAGCACGCCCAGCGGCAGCGCCAGCGGGACACCGATGATCGCAGCGCCGACGCCGATGCCCACCGCATCCACGAAGGCCACGAACATCTGGATCCGCGCATAGCTCACCATTGACGCCCAGCCGCGCCGCCCGGCGCCGTCGGCGGGGATCCGCGCCTGCCGAGGGAGGAGCCGGACCAGGAACGCCCAGATGCGTCCGCCTTCGAGGAGGAAGAAGATCAGGATGAACAGGGCCAGGACCATCCCGGCCGCAAAATGCCCGGCCGTGCTGCCGAAGGATAGCGCCCCGCTGAGGATGCTGCTGCTGTTGTTCTGCAGGGCGGCCGTGGCCTCCTGGATGTACTGGTCGATCTGCGCCGCACTCAGGTGCAGCGGCCCCTGCGACAGCCAGTCCTGAATCTGCTGGACCCCGGTCAGCGCCTCGCTCCATAGCTCCTGGAAACCGAGGGCCAGCTGCCGGCCCACGAGGGCAAGGGAACCGGCGATCAGTCCTATGAAGCCCAGGACCGTGAGCGCGACGGCCGCCCCGTTGGGGACGCGTGACTCCCGCAGCCACTTCACCACGGGGCTCAGCAGGCCAGCCAGCAGTGCCGCCACCATCACGGGAATGATGAGGAAGCTGACCTTGGCCAGCAGCCAGACCAGGGCACCGGTGATCAGCAGGATCAGCCCCAGCCGCCAGGCCCATGCCGCCGCAATGCGAACGCCGTAGGGAATGTCCTGTTCAAGGTCACGGTCGGTCCTGATACGCCGCGGCTCCAGGCGTCCGAAGGGCTGGGCAGCGACTGGTCTGCTCGTGCCGCCCGTGGCGCTGGCACCGCCTGTCGTGTTGGCTGCGTCGTCTGGAGTGGCGTCCTTTGCTGGCGTCATAGCCCAATACTTCCCTAGCCGCCCGGCTATGGGAAACGCGCCACGGCCCCGGCTGTGCACTGCCCAGGTGGGCGGACGCAGGTCAGTCACCGAGCGGGTCAGGCACCGAGCGGGTCAGGCATTGCCCAGTCGGGCACTCCTCAGCTTAGGCACCTTCCAGGTCGGCGCGGATCCCCCAGGTGATGGTGAACGAGTCCCCGGGAGCAAGCCAGCGGAGGCTGTCCCCGGAGTTGAAGGCGTTGGCCGGTCCCGTCATCGGTTCCACTGCCACGGCCGCGGGCCGGCCCGGGTAGATACGGCTGACAAATACGTGGACGAACGCGCAGGCCTCGTCCTGCCAGAGGCTGACGCTGCGGCCGTCCGGTGCGGTCAGCGTGTGGCGGGCGATCCCGCCGTCGAACGCCAGATCCGTCAGGGCGGCGTCGAGTTCCAGGTCCCCCACCCTTCTCCCGTGGCGCAGGTCGCTGTCCCCGGACACGGGTTCGGAGCTCCGCGGGATGAGCCGCTCATCCGCCACCAGCCGCGTCGCGGCATCCACTCTCAGCGTGAGGTCCTCGGAGGGGATGCCGCCGATCCGCAGATACGGATGCGCGCCCAGCACGAACGGCGCCTCGGCCTCGGAATCGTTGACCAGCGTTTGCCGCACCTCCAGGCCCAGGTCCCCGGCCAGGGAGTACTCCACGCGGTGCCGCAGCAGGAACGGGTAGCCGTGCTGGGGAAAGATGGTCGCCTCGAGGGTCACGGCAAACTCGGATTCGGCAACCAGGGAGTATGACGCGTTGCGCAGGAGCCCGTGGCTGGCGTTGTTCTTGGAAACCTCGGTGATGTCCAGCTGCTGCTTCGTGCCGTTCAGGTGCCAGACGCCATCCTCTATCCGGTTGGCCCACGGGGCCAGGGTGATGCCCGTGGCGCCGGGTGGAATGTCGGAGTCCCCGTAGGACTCCGTCAGCTGGACGCCTCCGCGGCTGTACCACCGCAGCCCCGCGGCCAGCTCGGTGACCACGGCGAGCGCATCGCCGCGCCTGAGCTCGTACTGCCTGCCGGTGGCGTAGCGCTGCTGGGCTGTGAGGGAATCGCTGGCTGTGGGGAAATCGCTGGTTTCGGAAGTCGCACCGGAAGTCATGGACCTACCGTACAACGCACGCCCCACAACGCGTGCACCCCCTTCACGGAGCACTTTCTGTTACCTTTTGTTAGAAACTATTTGTTTTTGATCGCTTTGTGCCACAATAGGAACAACCGCAAATAGTGACCGGGCGCACAGGTTACCGAATGCCGAGGAAGGAGGAGCAACATGCTCGCTACGCAGCGGCAACACCGCATCCTCCAGGAGCTTGACGCCGAAGGCACTGTCCGGGTGGCGGCTCTGGCGGACCTGCTCCGGGTGTCCGAAATGACCGTCCGGCGCGACATCGACGCGCTCGACGCCGAAGGCCAGTTGCTGCGGGTACACGGCGGCGCCACACGCGCTGCGGCGTTCAGTGCGCTCGAACCGGGCTTCGGCGCCAAGTCGGTCCGGGAAACGGACGCTAAACGGGCCATCGCCGCGGAGGCGCTCACGCTGCTCCGCCCGGGCATGACCCTGCTGGTTTCCGGCGGCACCACCACCCATGAGCTCGCGCGGCTGCTCCCCCGGGATCTCGGGCTCACGGTAGCCACCAACTCCCTCATGGTGGCGGGCGCCCTGGAGTCGGCCGGCGACGGCGGCATCCGCACCGTGGTCCTGGGCGGCCAGCGCACACCCTCCGAGGCCCTGGTGGGCCCGGTAACGGTGCACGCCGTGGAGAGCCTGCATGCCGACCTGTGCTTCATGGGCGTGCACGGCTTCGACACGAAGGCCGGCATCACCTCACCGAACCTCCTGGAGTCCGAGGTCAACGCCGCCATGATCGCGGCGTCGGACGCGTTGGCAGTGATCGCGGACGCCACGAAGTACGGGAGCGTGGGGCTCGCCGGAATCGCCCCGCTGTCAGCCGTCGGCACCCTCATCACCGACCGCCGGATCAGCACAGGCTCCGCCGGCCCTGGCGCCGAAGAGCTGCTCCGGCAGGCCGTCGGGGAGCTGCGGCTGGCACCCCTTACCCCGGCAGCGGCACCTCCAGCTTCCAAACTAGGTAGCAGCTCAGGGCCTTCCCAAGGCTGGGAACGCCCTGAGCTGCTACCCAGTTGGGACAACGAACCACTTACTTCCCGCCCCACCCGCCTCCCGGACGGCCAGACGCCGTCGGCCACCGCGTTCAAAGGACACGACGCATGACCCACATCACCAGCACCCAGCTTTCCGACGGCCGCGAATTGCTCTACTTCGACGACGCCGGCTCAACCCGCCGGCGCTCTGTCGAGGCGAGCCGCGACGAAAGGGACCTCCCGCCCCGCGGGGAGCCCGGCGAAGTCCGGTACGACGCACTGACCGGCGAATGGGTGGCCGTGGCCGCGCACCGGCAGACCCGCACGCACCTGCCACCCGCTGACCAGTGCCCCATCTGCCCCACCACAGACACCAACCCGTCGGAGATCCCCGCCGCGGACTACGACGTCGTGGTGTTCGAGAACCGCTTCCCCTCCCTCGGCCCGGCCGTGGGCCCCGTACCCGCCAACCCCGGCTGGGGCACAACTGGTCCCGCCTTCGGACGGTGCGAAGTCGTCACCTTCACCCCGGAGCACACCGGGTCGTTCAGCGGCCTGAGCGAAACGCGTGCCCGTACCGTGGTGGAGGCGTGGGCGCACCGGACGGCAGCCCTCAGCGCACTGCCCGGCATCAAGCAGGTTTTTCCGTTCGAGAACCGCGGCGCGGACATCGGCGTCACCCTGCACCACCCGCACGGCCAGATCTACGCTTACCCCTATGTCACGCCGCGCGCCGCCGTCATGGGCGCCGCCGCGCGCAGGTTTTATGACGACGCCGGCGGGCGGCAGACGCTGACCGGCTCGCTGCTGCGCGCCGAACGCGAGGACGGCAGCCGGATGGTGCTGGAAAGCGACAGCTTCAGCGCGTACGTTCCGTTCGCGGCCCGGTGGCCGCTGGAGATCCACCTCGTTCCGCACCGCCAGGTCCCCGACCTGGCCGGGCTGACCGGGGAGGAGAAGGACGAGCTGGCCCACGTCTACCTGGATCTGCTCAAGCGCCTCGACGCCCTCTACCCCACCCCGACGCCCTACATCTCGGCCTGGCACCAGGCTCCGGTGGATGACCTGCTGCGCCCCGCCAGCTACCTGCACCTGCAGCTGACCTCCCCGCGCCGCGCGGCAGACAAGCTCAAGTTCCTGGCCGGGTCCGAGGCCGCCATGGGCGCCTTCATCAACGACACCACCCCCGAAGAGGTGGCAGAGCGGCTGCGCTCGGTGACCGTTCCGGCATCCCCGGCCGAGGCGCTCGCCCCGGCCGCACCGGGCCTCATCGAAGCCGGCCTCACCGAACCAAATCTCATCGAAGGAGCCCACGCATGACCGCCCCCGCCACCACCACCGACCTCGAGGCCCGGTTCTCCGCCGCGTTCGGCCGCCAGCCCGACGGCGTGTGGCAGGCCCCCGGCCGGGTCAACCTGATCGGGGAACACACGGACTACAATGAGGGCTTCGTGCTGCCGTTCGCCATCGACCGGACCGCCCGAATAGCCGTGGGCGTCCGCCCCGACTCCACCCTCCGTCTGCTCTCGACTTACGGCGACCAGGGAATCACGACGGCGGACACGGCTTCGCTGGAAGGCGCGGCGGCCAAGGGCTGGACCAAGTACCCGCTGGGCGTCATCTGGTCCCTGCAGCAGCGCGGCATCGACGTTCCTGGCCTGGACCTGCTGCTGGACTCCGACGTCCCCCTCGGCGCCGGGCTGTCCTCCTCGCACGCCATTGAATGTGCGGTGATTTCGGCACTCAATGACCTCACCGGCGCTGGCCTGGGACCGGAGGACATGGTGCTGGCCACCCAGCGCGCCGAGAACGACTTCGTCGGTGCACCCACGGGCATCATGGACCAGTCCGCCTCGCTGCGCGGCTCGAAGGGCCACGCTGTGTTCCTGGACTGCCGTGACCAGAGCGTCCGGCTGGTCCCCTTCGAGGCCGAGGCTGCCGGGTTCGTCCTGCTGGTCATCGACACCAAGGTTTCCCATTCCCATGCCGACGGCGGCTATGCCTCCCGCCGTGCCTCCTGCGAACTGGGCGCCGAGGTGCTGGGCGTCAAGGCTCTGCGCGATGTCACCCCGGGAGACCTGGAGGAAGCCAGCGGGCTGCTGGACGAGGTCACCTTCCGCCGCGTCCGGCACATCGTCACTGAGAACGACCGTGTGCTGCAGACCGTGGAACTCCTGGGGCAGCAGGGCCCGTCGGCCATCGGTGCCCTGCTCGACGCCAGCCATGCCTCCATGCGCGACGACTTCGAGATCTCCTGCGCCGAACTGGATCTCGCCGTCGAGGCCTCCCGGGCAAACGGCGCCATCGGCGCCCGGATGACCGGCGGGGGTTTTGGCGGCGCCGCCATCGCCCTGACTCCGGTGAGCGGGGAGCAGCAGGTGCGTGCCGCCGTCGTACGCGCCTTCGCGGAGGCAGGGTACACGGCACCGGACATCTTCACGGTCACCCCGGCTGCAGGGGCAATGCGGCTCGCGTAGCTGTTCATGCCGAGGGACGGGCGTAGGCTGGTCGCATGCCTGAAGCAGTCATTGTTTCAACCGCCAGGAGCCCGATCGGCCGTGCCTTCAAGGGCTCACTGAAGGACGAGCGGCCGGACGATCTCGCCGCGGCCATGGTCCGGGCCGCGCTGGCCAAACTGCCGGCATTCGACCCCACCGGGGACAGCGGGCCCGGCCTGGACGACCTGTACCTCGGCTGCGCCGAACCGAGCGGTGAGGCGGGTTCCAACATGGCCCGCGTCGTGACCATCCTCGCTGGCCTGGATAACGTGCCTGCCGCCACCGTCAACAGGTTCTGCGCTTCCAGCCTGCAGACGCTGCGGATGGCTTTCCATGCCATCCGCGCGGGCGAGGGCCAGGCGTTCGTGGCTGCCGGCGTCGAAGCCGTGTCGCGCTACCAGGACTGGGCCGGGGCGGGCGAAACCGGAGCCCGGAACCACAACCCGCTGTTCGAGCCTGCGCGCCAGCGCACCGCCGCACGCGCCGAGTCGAACACGCCCTGGACGGATCCGCGGCTGGGCGGCCGGATGCCGGACATCTATATCGCCATGGGCCAGACGGCGGAGAACGTGGCCACCTCCTACGGGATCAGCCGCGCGGACCAGGACGAGTGGGCCGTGCTGAGCCAGAACCGGGCCGAGGCCGCGATCGCCTCCGGTTTCTACGCCCGCGAAATCACGCCGTACGAACGCCGCGACGGCACGGTGGTGGACCGGGACGATTCGCCGCGGCCGGGCGTGACCCTGGACGCCGTCAGCGCCCTGCAGCCGGTTTTCCGCCGGGAGGGCACCGTCACGGCAGGCAATGCGTGCCCGCTCAACGACGGTGCCGCCGCACTCGTGGTCATGAGCTACGACCTGGCCCGGGACCTGGGGCTGGAGCCGCTGGCCAAAATCGTCTCGACCGGAGCCACCGCCCTGTCGCCCGAGCTGATGGGGATGGGGCCGGTGGAAGCCTCCCGGCAGGCGCTCGCCCGCGCCCGCCTGGACATGAACGACATCGACCTCGTGGAGCTCAACGAGGCCTTCGCCGTCCAGGTGGTGGCCAGCGCCCGTGAACTCAAGATCGACCCGGCAAAACTCAACGTGCACGGCGGCGCCATCGCACTGGGCCATCCGTTCGGCATGACCGGTGCCCGGATGACCACCACGCTGCTCAACGGCCTGCGCGAGACGGACGGGACGCTGGGCCTGGCCACACTCTGCGTTGGCGGCGGGCAGGGCATGGCCGTGGTGCTGGAGCGCCTCACCTAGCTTGGAGTTTTTGTCCATTTGTCGCGACTTTAGTGCCCCCGAAGTCCCAATAAGTGGACAAAAACTCCGCCCTTAACGCGAGAGTGGGCCCCGCCGGTTGGCGGGGCCCACTCTCTGTTGGTGCTGTTGAACTCTTAGTCGTCGCCGCGGAGGATGGCCAGCAGGCGGATGATTTCCACGTACAGCCAGACCAGCGTGACGGTCAGGCCGAAGGCGGCGGTCCAGGAGAACCGCTCCGGGGCCCCGTTGCGGACACCTTCTTCGATGTTGGTGAAGTCCATGACCAGGGAGAACGCGGCCAGGCCGATGGCCAGGATGCCGATAACGACGCCGATGATTCCGCTGCGCAGGCCGAACGGTTCAGTTGTCAGCCCTGTCAGCATCATGACCATGTTCACCACGGAGAACAGCGCGTACCCGACGATGGCGATCATAAAGAACTTCATGGCCTTGGGCGTGGCCCGGACCTTGCCGCTCTTGAACAGCAGCAGCGTCACGGCGAACACGGACAGCGTGCCGACCACGGCCTGCAGGCCGACGCCGGGGTACATGGTGTCGAGAACACGGGTCAGGCCGCCGAGGAACAGGCCCTCGAGCGCGGCGTAGGCCAGGATCAGCGCCGGCGACGGCTGCTTCTTGAAGGTGTTGACGAGGGCCAGCACAAATCCGCCGAGTGCGCCGACGATCATGAGCATGGATGCCAGGCCCAGGGCCACCGACAGGGTGACCGCGGCACCGACGACCACGGCGCCGAGGCAGACCGCCGTCTTGACGATGACGTCGTCGAAGGTCATCCTCCCGGTTTCGGCCGGGCCGGCGGCAGGCCGGTTGTACATCTGCTGTAGCTGGTCATTTGACATGCTCTGCTGGCCGTAGCCGGGCTGGCCATAACCCTGCTGGCCGAACTGGTTCTGGCCGTAGTTGTTGTGGCCGTACGCCTGCGGGACAGGCGGTGCCTGGGTGGCTCCACGGAAATTCTTTCCGTTGAAGATCGGGTTTCCGCCAAGTGCCATTGCGGGTGTCCTCCGTCTAGGGGTTGAGTGATGGTCCTAAAGCTCACGCTACCAATTCCTACGCACCAGCGGCAGGGAAAGTTCCGCCCGGGGAGCGGGCTTTTGAGTTGTTACCGGATCGCTATCTGATGGTCAGCTCCGCCCACACGGTTTGTACTGCTTGCGCTGTACGATAAGCGGGTCAGGGTGACGAATATCACAGCAAGTCAAGACCCGCTCCACCAGCAACGATATCCGCCACCCTCCGTTCGCAGCGGCTGCAACGAAGCAGCCGCAACCACCCCCACGTGGAGGTTTTCAATTTGAGACGCACACCGAGAGGTCTGCCTATCCGGCGGCCGGCCGGGCTGCTGAAGGTATGGGGGGCCATTGCCTCCGCCGTCGTGGCACTTCTGCTGGCCGCAGCGCCGGCAGCGCAGGCCGGCACTCCAGCTCCGACGCCACCCCCGTCGAACCAGCAGTTTCAGAACAGCATCAGCGGATTCCTCCGCGACGACGCACGGCGCCCGCTCGAAGGCGTCAAGATCACCGCCAAGAATGGCGACTTCACTGGAGAGGCAACGTCGGCCGCCAACGGGTCCTGGCGGATAGGCGTTCCCAGCCAGGGCACCTATGAAATCCAGCTGGACGAATCCACACTTCCCGAGGGGATCAAGCTCGCCGAGGGGCAGTCGAATCCCCGCAATGTCACGTTCAGCCAGACGTCAAACCTCTCAGTCATCTTCGCCTTCGGCAAGGGCATTGTGGTGCAGCAGCAGGACTTTGGCCAGAACCTGCTCAACAGGCTCGTGGCCGGCCTGAGCTTCGGCCTTCTGCTGGCACTGGCTTCGGTGGGTCTGTCCCTGATCTTCGGCACCACCGGGCTCACCAACTTCGCGCACGGTGAGATGGTGACCCTCGGCGCCGTGCTGGTATTTGGATTCAGCGCCATGAACCTGCCCTTCTGGCTGGCCGTCATCCTTGCCTTGCTCGGCGGCGGACTCCTTGGCTATGTGCAGGACGCCGGGCTCTGGCGTCCGCTGCGCCGCCGCGGTACCGGCCTGGTGCCGATGATGATCGTCAGCATCGGCCTGGCCCTGGCGGTCCGCTACGTCATTCAGTTCTACTTCGGCGGGGCCACCCAGCAGCTGCCGTTTGCGCAGAGCGCGGAAATCCAGCTGGGCCCGGTCTCCATCTCGCCCAACAACCTGTGGTCCCTGGTCATCAGCGCCGTCGTGATCGGCATCATCGGCATCGTCCTCCTGAAAACCAGGCTCGGCAAGGCGACCCGCGCGGTAGCCGACAACCCGGCTCTGGCCGCCGCCTCCGGAATCGACGTCGACGGCGTCATCCGCCTGGTCTGGATCGTCGGCGGTGTCCTGGCCTCGCTGGGCGGCATCCTCTGGGCCTACTACCGCCCGGGCGTCACCTTCGACATGGGCTCGCAGATCCTGCTGCTCATCTTCGCCGGCGTGACCCTCGGCGGCCTGGGCACCGTTTTCGGCGCCCTGATCGGATCTGTCATTGTCGGCATCTTCGTCGAACTGACCACCGTGTTCGGCCTCGCGGCCGACCTCAAATATGTGGGAGCACTCTTCATCATGATCGTTGTCCTCTTGTTCCGTCCCCAGGGCATCCTGGGCCGCCGCGAGCGCGTGGGTTAGGAGACAGCCATGGACTTCGGACTAATCCTTTCCAGCGCGGCGGGCGAACTTTTCAGCCCGACGACGGCGGCCTACGCCCTCGCGGCGCTCGGCCTCGCCGTGCACTTCGGCTACTCGGGCCTGCTGAACTTCGGCCAGGCCGGCTTCATGGCGGTGGGTGCGTACGGCTTCGCGATCTCGACGCTCAGCTTCCGGGCACCCTTCTTCGTGGGCCTCCTGATCGCCGTCATCTGCTCGGTGCTCTTTGCGCTGGTGCTGGGCATTCCCACCCTCCGCCTGCGCGCGGACTACCTGGCCATCGTCACCATCGCGGCAGCGGAAATCGTCCGCTACGTCGTCACCACCAACCAGCTCACGTCCGTGACCGGCTCCGCCAACGGGCTCGCCGCCTTCGAGGGCGGGTTCTATTCCATGAACCCGTTCCCCGAGGGCTCCTACTTTGGCATGAACAACCGTGACTTCTTCATCAGGGTGGTGGGCTGGGGGCTCGTGGTCATCGGCTGCGCCCTCGTCTGGCTCCTGATGCGCAGCCCCTGGGGCCGCGTGCTGAAGGGCATCCGCGAGGACGAGAACGCAGTGCGTTCACTCGGCAAGAACGTGTACGCCCACAAGATGCAGGCACTGGTGATCGGCGGTATCTTCGGCGCTCTGGCCGGGATGATCTTCACGCTCCCCCGCGGCGCCGTCCAGCCCGCCAACTACGGCACCGAACTGACGTTCTTCCTGTGGACCTGCCTGCTGCTGGGCGGCATGGCCACGGTCCTGGGGCCGGTGATCGGCGCCATGATCTTCTGGGTGGTCCTGTCCCTCACCCAGGGCGTCCTGTACGGACTGATCGAATCCGGTGCGGTGACCTGGCTGACCACGGTCCAGGCCGGCCAGCTGCGCTACATCCTGGTGGGCATCGCCCTGATGCTGCTGATGATCTTCAGGCCGCAGGGTGTCTTTGGCAACAAGAAGGAGCTGGCGTTCGCATGAGCAAGCACAGCGAGGAATCAATGGAAGCCGGCATCGACTACATGACTGATGCCCGGCCGATTGCCGTCGGGGACAACACCCCCGGCTGCAAGAAGCGGGACGCCATCGTCGTCGCCGAAAACGTCACCCGCAGCTTCGGCGGCATCAACGCCGTCGACGTTGAGTATCTGGAGATCCCGCGGCACAAGATCACGGCACTCATCGGCCCCAACGGAGCCGGCAAGACCACACTGTTCAACCTGCTCACCGGCTTTGACACGCCGAACTCGGGCAAGTGGCAGTTCGAGGGCCACAGCATCGCCGGGGTGTCCTCCTACAAGGTGGCCAGAATGGGAATGGTGCGCACGTTCCAGCTCACCAAGGTCATGGGCAAGCTCACCGTCATGGAAAACATGCGGCTCGGCGCGTCCAACCAGCCGGGCGAGAGGCTGTCCAAGGCGCTGTTCAAGAACATCTGGGGCGGCCGCGAGAAGGAAATCACCGAGCACGCCAACGTCCTGCTGGAGAAATTCAAGCTCGACACCAAGAAGGACGACTACGCGGCGTCGCTTTCCGGCGGCCAGCGCAAGCTGCTGGAAATGGCCCGCTCCCTGATGGTCCGGCCCAAACTGGTGATGCTGGACGAACCAATGGCAGGGGTCAATCCGGCGCTGACGCAGTCGCTGCTGGACCACATCAAGAACCTTAAGTCCGAGGGCATGACAGTCCTCTTCGTGGAACACGACATGCACATGGTCCGGCACATCGCGGACTGGGTGGTGGTCATGGCCGAAGGGAAGATCGTGGCCGAGGGACCCCCGGGCGAGGTAATGAAGGACCCCGCCGTCATCGACGCCTACCTGGGCGCCCACCACGACGTGGACCTCGGCGACACCGAGGGCATCAAGGAACTGGAGCAGGAACTGGCGGCGGACGAGGAGTCAATCGTCGGCACCGAGAACGCGGGCATGATCGCCGCGGACGCCACCACACCCACGATCACCGAGGCCGGCCCGGACACCGGACGGACGGGTGCCAGCCGCACAGATGCGAGCGGCACAGACGCCGGCCGCACAGACAAGGACAACGCATGAGTGCCACGAGCGCGGCCCCGGCCGCAAGCAGCGCAGCCGAGGACGGCGTCGTCGTCAAAGTCACCGACCTGGTGGCCGGCTACCTCCCCGGCGTCAACATCCTCAACGGGTGCAGCATCGAGGCCCGGAAGGGCGAACTGATCGGCATCATCGGCCCGAACGGGGCCGGCAAGTCCACACTGCTCAAGGCCATGTTCGGTCTGGTGAAGGTGCACTCCGGATCCGTGGTGGTCAGGGGCCGGGAGCTGACAGGGCTCAAGGCCAACAAGCTGGTGACCCAGGGCGTCGGCTTCGTGCCGCAAACCAACAACGTCTTCGCCACGCTCACCATCGAGGAGAACATGCAGATGGGCATGTTCCAGCGGCCCAAGGACTTTGCCAAGCGGTTCGAGTTCGTCACCAGCCTTTTCCCCGAGCTGGGTAAACGCAGGGCGCAGCGTGCGGGCTCCCTGTCCGGCGGGGAGCGGCAGATGGTGGCGATGGGACGGGCCCTGATGATGGAGCCGGCAGTCCTGCTGCTGGACGAACCCTCGGCAGGCCTCTCCCCCGTCAAACAGGACGAGACCTTCCTGCGGGTGCATGAGATCAACCGCGCCGGCGTGTCCGTCATCATGGTGGAACAGAACGCCCGCCGCTGCCTGCAGATCTGCGACCGCGGCTACGTCCTGGACCAGGGCAGGGACGCGTACACCGGCACGGGCCGTGAGCTCATGAAGGACCCGAAAGTCATCCAGTTGTACCTCGGCACGCTGGCCGACGAGAACTAGGTACCGCACACACAGAAGCCCCCGTCCGGCTGGACGGGGGCTTCCGTGTATGCTTCGGGAAGCGGCTTACAGCTTGCCGAACTCTTCCTTTGCGGGCTGGGGCTTGTTGCTGTCGTCATACTCGTAGATGCCGACGTAGGCCTCCGTGGGGTCGCCGGCATCAGAGAACGTGACCGGACCGGACTGTCCGTCGTAGTCGATGTCCTTGCCGTTTCGGAGCAGCGTGACGCAGGACGGGAAGGTGTTGCACTTCTCGCCGCCTTCGGAGACCGCCTTGAGCTGCTTGGCGATGTCCGCTCCCTTAGTGCTCTTTGCCGCTTCGGACGCAAGCGCGGTCATGTTGACGGCGTCATACGCCTCCCCTGCATAGTTGAACGTGCGGAGGGCGGGATCAATCGCAAGGAGTGACTTCTTGAAATCTTCCTTGGCAAAGGTCCCGGGCTGCGTACCGCGGGCACCCTTGAGCGTGCCAGCCTTGAAGTCCTTGCTGTAGTCGAAAAGGTTACCGTCAACCAGGAACAGCTGTTCCGGCTTGATGCCCTTGCCGGTGAGCAACGGAATGATGCTCTTGGCTTCATCGAACGTGATGAGTGCGATGGCGTCGGGCTTGGCGGCGACGAGCGCATCAACCTGGCTGCTGAACTGCGAATCACCGGTGTTGTAGAGCTGCTCAGCCACTACCTGGCCACCGGCGGACGTGAAGGCTGCCTTCACGTTCTTCTGCAGGCCGGTGCCGTAGGCATCGTTCAGGACCATCATGCCAAGTGTCTGGGCGCCGCAGGTGGCCATATAGTTGCCCAGGACCTGACCCTGCAGGACGTCGGAAGGAGCGGTACGCCAGTACAGGCCCTTGTCGTCCCAGGTGGTGAAGTCCGGAGAAGTGTTGGCCGGCGAAAACTGCAGAACACCCGCTCCGGTGATCTGGTTGATGACCGTCTTCGACACACCCGAAGACGCCGCCCCGATGATGGCACTGACGCCCTGGCCCAGCAGGGCAGTGGTCGACTGGGTGGCGATGTCGGTCTTGGTGTCGCCCGAGTCGCGGTGCACCACCTGGACGGGTTTGCCGAGCACGCCGCCAACGGCATTGATTTCCTTGACGCTCAGGTTAACGCCCGCAATTTCGGGCGGGCCGAGGAACGCCAGCGACCCCGTCGTCGGCAGAAGCGATCCAATTTTCAGCGGTGTAGGGGTGGTGGTGGTTGCTGCCGGTACGGCGCCGGTCTCGGTGGCGGTGCTGGATGCCCCGGCAGTATCACTGGGTGCAGGGCACGCGATGCCGCCGGCTGCTGCGGAGGATTCTGTCGCACTCGGGGTGGAACCGCCACCACAAGCCGTGGCCAGAAGGGCGACGCCTATACTAAGCGCTGTGAGCTTAGCAACCCGGGGCGCCGCCTGGGGGAGTGAAATCATTTAGAGTCTCCTCGATCGAAAGGCGCGTACGGCCTTTGATGCGATTTTTGGTCAGGGGTTCCTGAGCTAAGTTCAAGCTAATCCAATTCGAGCCTGAAAATAAGTGACTAAGGTCACATCCTCATAACACTCGTTGCATATTGGAACACCGGTGACGCGAAGGAGAAATGTAGTACCCCAGGTGGGACTCGAACCCACAACACGCGGATTTTAAGTCCGCTGCCTCTGCCAATTGGGCTACTGGGGCGCCCGGTCAATCGTATCGCCTCAAACGTCTGCCAGGGGCCCCGCGTACCGGAACGTGCCGTGGACCCCGCCGGGCCACAGGGCGAGGGGCAGCAGCTGGAAGTGGTCGCCCCACTTCCTGTCCGGCGCCTCGATGCCCAGGGTCGACGCCGGGACGAAGCCGAACCGGGAGTAATAGTCGCTGCTTCCGAGCAGCGCGATGCCCTTCTCCCCCGCGGCGTTCGCACGGACGACAGTTTCGCGCATCAGCGCCGAGCCGATGCCGTGCCGCTGCAGCCGGGGAGTCACGCCAATGGGCCCGAGCCCCAGCAGCTGGAGGTCCTCCACCCACGCGCGGGTGCTGATCACATGCCCGACGATCTCGCCGTCGAGTTCGGCGACGATGCTGAGCTCCGGCAGGTACTCGTCGGCGACGAACAGCTCGCGGAGCACCCTCACTTCAACAGGCTCCCCCTCCACGGGCAGTCCGGTGACCGGAGAGACGGCGAAAGCTTCGGCGGTCAGCGCAAGGACGGCGTCACGGTCACCGGGCTGCTCGCTGCGGAGCACCACTTCCCGCACCGGTTCGGGCTCGGGGGCGCTGGCGGCCGAAAGCTCGGACAGGACCTCCAGCGCCCGGGCCGAGTCACCCACGGGCACCAGCAGATGGTCGTGGTGGAAGCCTGCGAGCACGTTGCAGCTGATCCGGGCCTGGGTCAGCGCCCTGCTGACCGCCGCGGTCAGGCCCACCGCTTCCAGTGCCGAATGGACCTCCAAGGTGATCCAGGCCGCAACAAAATCGTAGGGCAGCTCCAGCGCATCCGCTTCGGCCCGGGGCAGGACCACCGTGAGCCCCTCGGCTTCCCGGACGGCGGCTTCGATATGCCCTGCAAGCGGCTTGCCGTGCGGCCAAAGAGCGTAGACGTACTCCCCTTCCCGGACTACCGGATGCATCGAGGTAAGGAGCGTCTGGAGGTTCTTTTCACCCGTCATGGAGCCAGTCTATGTGTGCGCCCTGCCCTGCCGGCGAGGCTGTCCCCACCGGGGAAACCTCCCCAGGGAAACCCGAAAGCGGCCGTTCCCCGGAAGGGAACGGCCGCCGTCGTATTCGGGGCCACCGCCGCCGAGGGTTCCCTGGCTGAGCGGAGCGAAGCGAGGGAGGCGGTGGGGATTTACTTGGCTTCAGCCTTGACAGGATCCTTGGCGCCGCCCTGGGCAGCGGCCGCAGCCTTCTCAGCCGGCGCAGGTACGGCGGGAGCCGCAGCAGCCGGCTTCGGAGCCGGGGTGGCGGCGGCCACGAAGGCGCCGCGCGGGTTGTCCAGGTCCAGCAGCTGCGTGGTGTCGCGGCCCGCGAAGAAGCTCAGGATCCAGTTGAGGATCACGCGGAACTTGCGCTCGAAGGTCGGCATGGCCATGCCGTGGTAGCCGCGGTGGGCCAGCCAGGCGAGGGGGCCCTTGAGCCCGATGCGGCCGAGCAGGTTGATGTTGGCAACACCCTTCCACTCGCCGAAGCCGGCCACGGCACCGAGGTTCTTGTGCTTGTAGTCGACGAGCGGCTTGTCCCAGCGGGAAGCCCACAGGTTCTTGGCCAGGCGCTTGGCCTGGCGCAGCGCGTGCTGGGCGTTGGGAACGCACGTGCCGTCCGGCAGGCCAGAGCCCGTCAGATCGGGAACCGCGGCGATGTCACCGGCAGCCCAGGCGTTGTCGATGATGCCTTCGTCACCCGAGATGCGCAGGTCCGGCAGGACGCGGACGCGGCCGCGGGGTTCCAGCGGGAAGTCGGTGGAGCGGACCATCGGGTTGGCCTGGACACCGGCGGTCCACACGAGGGTGTCGGACTCGAATTCCTGGGCCAGCGTCTTGTCCGGCAGGTTGATGAGCTTGAGGGCGCCCTCAGCGTTGTCCAGCGACGTGTTCAGCAGGACCTCGATGCCGCGGCTGCGAAGGTGCTCCACGACCCATTCGGCCTGCTTCGCGGTGACCTCGGGCATGATGCGGCCCATGGCCTCGACGAGGACGAAGCGGACTTCCTCCTGCTTGACGCGAGGGTTGTTCCGGACCGCAGCGCGGGCGAGGTCCTCCATTTCGGTGATGCACTCGATGCCGGCGAAGCCGCCACCCACCACCACGAAGGTGAGGGCGCGGGCGCGTTCGGCGGGGTCGGTCATGGTGGAGCCGACCTCGATGCGGTCAAGGACCTTGTTGCGCAGCGCAACGGCTTCCTCGATGGTCTTCAGGCCGATGCCTTTGTCCGCCAGGCCCTTGATGGGGAACGTGCGGGTAATGGCGCCGGCGGAGAGCACGACGTCGAAGTAGGGCACCTCGAAGTTGTCGCCGCCGTCAGCCGGGGCAACCACGGCCGCGCGGTTGGCGTGGTCGATGGAAACGACGCGGCCCTGGATGAGCTCGCTCTGCTTGAGGTGCTGGCGGTGGGAGACCACTGCGTGGCGGGCCTCAATGTTTCCGCCCGCAACTTCCGGCAGGAAGGGCTGGTAGGTCATGTAGGGCAGCGGATCGACGACGGTGACGATCCCGCCTGCGTTCGCGATCTTCTTCTGCAGTTTGAGGGCTACGTAGAGGCCGACGTACCCGCCGCCGACGACGAGCACACGCGGACGATCCTGGAGCTGTGGGGTGGTTGCCATAACTCCAGAGTACCGTACTTTGTGAAAATCTTCACTAGCTCGGCCGGTCTGCCGGATCCACGCTCGTCACCGCACCCGTTTCCGGCTCGTCCGCTCCGCCGCCGGACGCACGGTACACCCGCCGCAACTGAACCGCGCCCGCCGCAATAATGGCCACGAAGAGTGCACCGAACCCGATGACCACTGCCGCCGGCAGCGCGCTGTCCAGCTGTGACGGCGGCACGGCGACCGGCACCGTCGCCTTGGGCAGCGTGGCCTGCGGGGCGGGGGCGGCGGTGGTCGGCTCGGGAGCGGGCGTGGCGAAGTTCCCGCGCCGGTGGACGCGGATCCACTCCGCGATGGAACCCAGCGGGTTGGCCTTCGTTTCGGCCACGTCGTCCTTGAGCGCCGCCTCCGCATTGAGGACCCCGAAGCCGTACAGCGGGTCCTTGCCCGGCGTGCCCGAGTCCTTGGCGGTGGAGACGATCCTGTTGATGACCTGCTTGGCACTCATCTCCGGCCACTTGGAGCGGATCAGCGCCGCAACGCCGGAGACGATGGGGGTGGCACCGGACGTGCCGGCCCATTCCGCGTAGCTGCCGCCGGGCAGTCCGCCGGCTAGCTTCTCGGCCGGCGCGGCCACGCCGATGCTGATGCCCTGGGAGGAGGAATCGGTGCTCGCCCGTCCGGTCCGGTCCAGGCCCGCGACTGTCAGCACGCCGGGGATGGTGGCCGGAGCCCCCACCTGAACGTTGCCGCCGACGCGGTTACCGGCCGCGGCCACGATGACCACGTCCTTCTGCTCGGCGTACAGAAAGGCGGCGTCCCAGCTTTGCGGCCACTCCGGCGACGTGCTGCCCAGCGAAATGTTGATGACCTTTGCGCCGTTGTCCACCGCCCAGCGCACAGCTTCGGGGATCTGGTCCTGGTCGCTCTTGCCGCCGGGATTCTCCGAACCCAGCCAGGTGGAGACGGAGAGGATCTGCGCCTCTGGTGCCACGCCCATGATGCCGTCCGGCATGGCTTTGGATGCCGCTGCGGTGGCCTTCGGGGAGGGCTTGGCGCTGGACGATGCCTTCTTCGGCGCCTGGTGTCCGCGGCCCGCAAGCATGGTGGCCACGAGGGTGCCGTGCTCGGGCTTGGCACCGATGCTCTTCTCGCCGTCGGGGGCGCCGGCGCCCGAGACGTCGTGGCCGCCGGCCAGCACGCCCTTGAGGTCGGGATGGCTTCCGTCCACGCCGCTGTCGATCACAGCGACCTTCACATTGGCGCCTTTGGACACTTCCCAGGCCTTGGTGATGCCGGCTTCCTTGAGCCAGTACTCCTTGTCCCGCCAGGAATCGGCCTGCGCGGCCGGTGCGGTGGCGACGGCGGACGCGGCGATGCCGCCGGCAAGCACCGCGGACAGAAGGGCCGAGACCGTCCGGCGAAGCCGGGCTCTTGCTCTGGTCATTCAGAATCCAATTTTCGGTTAACTCGGTGCCTCGGCACTCAGGGCAATTCCGTCAAGAATATCGTGCTCACTGGCGGTGGCCGTAATTATGCGGCCGCCGCTGAGCTCGCCCATGCGGGTGAGGATGCGCCGCCAGACGAGCGCGCCTGCGCCGATGACGTCCACCCGGCCGGGGTGCATGTACGGCAGTTCGGCCCGCTGCGCCCGCGTCATCTGCAGCAGATCGGTGGCCGCGGCTTGGACGGCGGAGATGGACAGTTCTGCGCCGTGGATGGCCCCCGGCAGGTATTCGGGCAGCCTGAGCGCGTGCGCCGTGATGGTGGTGATGGAGCCGGCAACCCCGACGACGGCGGTGCTGCGTTCCAGCGGAACGTCCAGTCGCGCTTCGGCGATGGCGGCGTCGACGTCGGCCTCCGCGGCGGCGATCTGCTCGGCGGTGGGCGGGTCCGAGGTGAGGTGGCGTTCGGTGAGCCTGACGCAGCCGATGTCCACGGACCTTGCGGCGATCACGCCGCTGGCGTCGCCGAGCACAAACTCCGTGCTGCCGCCGCCCAGGTCCACCACCAGCACCTTGTCCTCTGCCGAGATGGGCAGCACACTGCTGGCGCCGGCGAAGGAAAGCGCAGCTTCCTCGTGGCCGGTGATCACCTCCGGCTCCACCCCAATGAGGTTCTGGATGCCGTCCACGAAGACCTGGCGGTTCCGGGCGTCCCGGCTGGCCGAGGTGGCCACGAACCGGATTTTCGTGGCCTGGTACTCGCGGATGAGCGCGGCGTAATCGGCCGTCGCTGCAAAGGTGCGCTCAAGTGCTTCGGGCGCCAGCTCGCCGGTGGCATCCACGCCCTGGCCGAGCCGCACCACACGCATTTCACGCACGACGTCGGTGAGCTTCGTGGTCCCATTGCTGCGGTCGATGTCGGCGATGAGCAGGCGGATGGAGTTGGTTCCGCAGTCGATGGCGGCCACCCGGGTCATGCGCCCGCCTCCGTTGTGGTTGCGTGTGTCGTGGATCCGGCCCCCGCCGCTTCGTCAGTCTTGGATCTGCGGACGGGCGCCGGCCGGCCGACGATGTCCGGCAACCCCTGCGGGCCGTGGCGGCTGAGGTCCCGGGACGGCGCTTCGCCGGCCGTGTCCCAGGCACCCTCGCAGTAGCAGCGGTCGGCAGTCCACCATTCACCGATGGCCGCGATGGCTTCGTCGCCCAGAGGATTCACGCCCGGCCCGGCGGCCAGCGAGTGTCCCACCAGGACGTGCAGGCACTTGACGCGGGTGGGCATGCCGCCGGCGGAGACCCCGTCGATCTCCGGGACGTCGCCGATTCCCGACCGTGCCCCGATCTCGGCACGGGCAGCCAGGTAGGCCTCGTGGGCCGCGCGGTAGGAGGCAGCCAGCGGCTCGTCCGCGGCAAGCCGGTCGTTCATGTCGTTCATGAGGCCGGACGCCTCAAGCCGGGAGACCGCCGACGTGATGACGGGGTGCGTCAGGTAAAAAGTGGTGGGGAAGGGAGTTCCGTTGCTGAGGCGCGGGGATGTTGCGGCCACAAGCGGGTTCCCGCAGACGCAGCGCGCCGGGATTTCCACAACGTCGCGCACCGGCCTCCCCAGCTGGCGGCTGAGCACATCGAGGTCCTGTGCCGATGGCTGCCTGTAGTCTCCGGGGGCGGTTGCCGTGTTGTCGTCCACTGGCGTGGCCGTCCTTCCTGCCCGGATCTGGCTGCACCGAAATTCCGGTAGGCAGTCCCGCGGCGGGCGCCGCTCCTAGTCTGTTGCCGAGCGCCTGATGGACTCCCAGAGGGAATCCACCCAGGGCACGTCGGCGGGGTCTTGTGTTTGTGCTGCACTGGGCTGGCTGGCTGATGCGCCGGCCGGCAGGTCGCTGCCGAAAACCCAGTAGCCGGTCTCACCCGGCATAACCATGTTAATGCGGTCGCGTGCCTGCTGCTTGACGTAGTTGGGATCCTGCCAGCGCGAGACCTGCCGTTTGAGGCTGTCCTGGTCCGCCTTGCTGGCCGAGATGTCCGATTCCAGGGCCGCGATTTCCGCCCGCTTGTCGATGAAGATCTTCACGGTGGGGGCCAGCATGATGGTGATGGCAACCATCACCACGGCCAGCGCCAGCATGCGGCCGGAGAACGCCTTGGCAGGAACGGGGTCGAGGTTGTCTTCCCCCGCGGTGACGGCTGACGATCCGGACTTCCCGCGGCTGCTGCCCGGCTTCCCGGCGCTGGCTTTGGTGGCCGCGCCAGGTTTTGAGGCAGCGCCAGGTTTTGAGGCCGCGCCAGCTGCCGAACCTGTGCCCTTCGTGCCTGGGCCTTTCGCACCGGCGCCCGTGGCACTCGAACCCGTGGAACCGATGGAACCCGCGCCCGTCCTGCTACCAACGCCGGATGTGGCACCAGAGCCGTTGGCCCTGCCCGCCGCCTTGGCTTCGTGTCCCGTTCCGGACTCATGGGTGGCGTGCGCCGAACGGGAGCCGCCGAAGTCCGCCTGGATGACGTCTCCCCCGGCGGAGCCGGCGGAGGACTGCTGTGCTGGTGGGGTCACCCTGGGAACTTTGGGACGGCGGGTAGCCATGACACTCCTGTAACGTGTGGGCGCCTAAAACAAAACCGGTGGCTATGGTCTTTCCACCATAGCCACCGGTCAGCTGTTTCTTGGGCTACTAGGCCTTGAAACGCGGGAACGCGCTGCGTCCGGCGTAGCGTGCGGCGTCGTCGAGTTCCTCTTCGATGCGCAGCAGCTGGTTGTACTTGGCAACGCGCTCGGAGCGGGCCGGGGCACCGGTCTTGATCTGCCCGGCGTTGGTGGCAACGGCGATGTCGGCGATCGTGGTGTCCTCGGTTTCGCCGGAGCGGTGCGAGGTGATGGTGGTGTAACCGGAGCGCTGGGCCAGGGAAACGGCGTCCAGGGTTTCGGTCAGGGAGCCGATCTGGTTGACCTTGACCAGCAGGGAGTTCGCCGTGGCGGCGTCGATGCCCTGCTGCAGGCGCTCGGGGTTGGTGACGAACAGGTCGTCGCCCACCAGCTGGACCTTGTCACCGATGGTGTCGGTGAGGATCTTCCAGCCTTCCCAGTCGTTTTCGTCCAGCGGGTCCTCGATGGAAACCAGCGGGTAGTCGGCAACGAGCTCGGCGTAGTAGGCGCTCATCTCGGCGGCGCTCAGGGCCTTGCCCTCGAACTGGTAGGCACCGTCCTTGAAGAACTCGGAGGAGGCGACGTCCAGGGCCAGGGCGATGTCGGTGCCCGGGGTGTAGCCGGCGTTCTGGATGGCTTCCTGGATCAGGTCCAGGGCAGCGCGGTTGGACGGCAGGTTCGGGGCGAAGCCGCCCTCGTCGCCAAGGCCGGTGGAGAGGCCCTTCTGCTGCAGCACGGACTTGAGGTTGTGGTACACCTCGACGCCCCAGCGCAGACCTTCGGAGAAGGTCTCGGCGCCGATCGGGGCGATCATGAATTCCTGGATGTCGACGTCGGAATCCGCGTGCGAGCCGCCGTTGAGGATGTTCATCAGCGGAACGGGCAGGACGTGGGCGTTCGGGCCGCCCAGGTACTTGTACAGCGGCAGGTCGGCGGAGGCTGCTGCGGCGTTGGCAACTGCCAGGGAGACGCCGAGGATCGCGTTGGCGCCGAGCTTGCCCTTGTTGGCGGTGCCGTCCAGGTCGATCATCGCCTGGTCGATGCTGCGCTGGTCGGTGGCGTCGAAGCCGGTCAGGGCCGGTGCGATCTGGTCGATGACGGCGTCAACGGCCTTCTGGACACCCTTGCCGAGGTAGCGGCCCTTGTCGCCGTCGCGCAGTTCAACGGCTTCGTGCTCGCCGGTGGATGCACCGGACGGAACGGCAGCGCGGCCGATCTGGCCGTCGGAGAGGAGAACTTCAACTTCGACGGTGGGGTTGCCACGGGAATCGAGGATCTCGCGGGCGTGGATGGCATCGATAAGCGCCATGGATGTGCTCCTTGTGGGCGATTTACTGGGGACTTTAGGGGAAAAATCTCGACGTCCTCGTCAGGACTAGCGTAGTCGAGAGTGGTGCACGTTACGGAAACCTATCCAGAACCCGGACGTCATGATCCGGGCGCGGACGTTTCCGGATAACGGTTCTGGTAGTGCCGGACGGCCCCGCGGAGGGCGCGTTCGGCGTCGAACCCCCTGCTCCGGGCCGAACGGACGACGGCGAGCAGCAGCTCGCCGAGTTCGGCTTCGGTTTCTATTGTTTCGGCGAGCTCAACCACCGGGTTTCGTTCAGCCTCCGGGGCCTGCAGCCCGGCCCGCTCGCCCCGGTCCAGGGTTTTCTGCGCCTGGGCCAGTGCAGGCAGAGCCACCGGAATGCCCTCAAAGGGCGTGCTGCGCTGCGGGCTTTCGGCCTTTTTCACGGCATCCCACTTGAGCACGATCTCCTCCACCGTGGCAGGAAAGGTGTCCTGGAGGGATCCGTCCGGACGGAACACGTGGGGGTTGCGGCGGATCAGCTTCTCGGTGAGGCCGCGGGCGACGTCGCCGAAGCCGAACACGCCCCGTTCCTCGGCGAGCCGGGCGTGCAGCACCACCTGGAGCAGCACATCGCCCAGCTCGCCTTTCAGTTCAGCCTCGTCCGCGCCGGTCTCGATGGTCTCGGCCACTTCATAGGCCTCCTCCAGCAGGTACTCCACGAGCGACTCGTGGGTGAGCGCGCCCATCCAGGGGCAGTGCTCGCGGAGGGCCGCAATCACCCCCAGCAGTTCCCCCACGAGCTCCCCCACCGGGCCGGTAGGTTCAGGCTGCCGGACGGTTTCAGCCAAGGTCGCCGTACGCGTCGTTGATGTACTCCACGAGGGCTTCCTTTTCCTCAAGGGGCAGGAAGGACGCTTCGGCGGCGTTGAGCGTGAGCTCCAGCAGGTCATCGAGGTCGTAGTCGAAAGTCTCCACCAGGAGCTCGAACTCATCGGTGAGCGTCACGCCGCTCATGAGCCGGTTGTCCGTGTTGATGGTGACGTTGAAGCCCAGCTGGTAGAGCATGTCCAGCGGGTGGCTTTCAATGCCCTCACCGAACGCGGCAATGGCACCGGTCTGCAGGTTGGAGGACGGGCAGATTTCCAGGGCGATGCCGCGGTCCCGGATCCAGCTGGACAGGTTGCCGAGGGTGACCAGGCCAATGTTGTCGCTGTCCTCGTCGTCGGCGTCGTCCTCGTCGAACTCCACCATGATGTCCTCGGCGATGCGGACACCGTGGCCAAGGCGCAGCGCGCGGCCGTCAACGAGGGCGGACTGGATGCTGTCCAGGCCGGCGGCTTCACCGGCGTGCACGGTGGCCGGGAAGTTGTTTTCGGCCAGGTAGGTGAAGGCGTCGCGGAAGCGCGACGGCAGGAAGCCGTCCTCGGCGCCGGCAATGTCGAACCCGACGGCGCCCTTGTCGCGGTGCCGAACGGCGAGTTCAGCGATTTCCTGGCCGCGGTCAGCGTGCCGCATGGCCGTGATGAGCTGGCCCACCTGGATCTCTCGGCCGGTCTCGGCCACAGCCTCCACGCCGGCTTCGAGTCCTTCCTGGACCGCCTCGACAACCTCGTCCAGGGTCAGTCCATTCTGGAGGTGCTGCTCAGGTGCCCAGCGCACTTCGCCGTACACCACGCCGTCGTCCGCCAGATCCTCCACGAACTCCTTGGCGACGCGGAACAGACCTTCCTTGGTCTGCATGACGGCGACCGTGTGGTCGAACGTTTCCAGGTAGCGGACCAGCGAGCCGGAGTCGGCGGATTCGCGGAACCATTCGCCCAGGGCTGTCGGGTCTGTCGACGGGAGGGTGTGCCCCAAGGCCTCCGCCAGCTCAATAATGGTGGCAGGGCGCAGGCCGCCGTCCAGGTGGTCGTGAAGGGATACCTTGGGCAGGCTCTTCAGGTCGAAGTCAAGGGCAGGGGCGGCGTCAACGATTGGCTCAGTCACGTACCAACTCTAGGGTTGCACCGGCGGCAATGCCAACGGGCGCGCTGCACGGCGACGGGCGGCCTGAAAGGCCGCTGAACCGCCCTGCTAAGCCACCTGCCCTATAAAGCCGTCTGCGCTGCTAAGCCACGCGGCTGGTCTGTTCCGGGATGCTGCCCTGTTCGGGTGCCGGGCTCTTTTCCGGCGCAGCGTGGGCATCATTGCGGCCGAGCCGCTTGTGCCACCAGCGGAGGGCGTGGTCAATGATGATGCCCAGAATGATGGCGAACACCACGGCGATGCCGGCGCCCAGCAGCGGGTTGCTGTGGAGCCACGGGAAGGAACTGGCGACGAGGCCGATCCCGATCGAGTAACCGACCCACGTGAAGCAGGCAAACGCGTCCAGCAGGAAGAACCTGCGGTGCGGGTATCCGGTGGTTCCGGCAACGTAGTTCACCGCCACGCGCCCCCACGGGATGTAGCGCGCCGTGAAGATCAGCACGGCACCGCGCTTCTCCAGTTCGTAGCGCGCCCAGCCGAAGACCTTCTGCACCCTGGGCCGGCGCATCCATTTCCAGCGCTCCAGTCCGATCTTCCGGCCCAGCATGTAGGCCATGTTGTCACCGGCCATGGCGCCGGTCAGCGCAGTCAGGCCCAGGATCCACAGGTTGGGCTCGCCGCTGTGCCGGGAAAAGGCCGCCAGCGCCACGATGAGCGTCTCGCTGGGGACCACCATCGCGAACCCGTCAACGAAGAAGAACATGAGCAGAACGGGATAAATCCACCACTGACCCGCTGCATGGAGCACGGCCTCATTAATAAACTCCACGCGGGTGTTGCTCCTCGGCAATATAACAAGACAGGAAGTGACGCAAATCGCTCTTTAGTGTCGCACGGCCGGAGGATAGTCCGCTACGCCTTGATTGGAAAGTCAACTTTCCTGCAACGGGTCCTGGATGCGGCCCCGCAGCCGGTTGATGACGAGGTCCACCAGGATCCCCAGCACGATGGCGCAAACAATGGCGATCACGGCCCCCAGCAGGTGGTTCTCCTCAAACCACTGGCCGAAGAAAAGTCCAATGGCCACCGAATACGAGGCCCAAAGGGTGGCGGAAAGGACAGTCAGCCCGACGAAGCGCAGATGCGAATAGTGGGTGGCACCCGCGGTCAGGTTGACCGCCACCCGGCCGATGGGGACGAACCTCGCCACGAGGATCAGCGACGCCGGCCGTTTGCGCAGCTCGCGCCCGGCCCAGCGGAAGGCCCGCTGCATGCGCGGCCCGCGCATCCAGGCCCAGCGCTGTGTACCCACACCCCGGCCGAGGAGGTAGGCGGCATTGTCGCCAGTGAACGCGCCCAACCCGGCCACGGCCGCGAGCAGCCACGGGTTGGGAACGTCAGCCGTCGCTGCGACGGCCGCCAGCCCCACCACCACCGATTCACTGGGAATGGGCGGGAAGAAGCCGTCGATGACGCAGCAGGCCAGGACTATGAAAAGCACCCAAGGCTGCCCGGCGGCAGCCAGGATGAAGTCGTTGATGGCCTGCACGATCAGGCGATGCGGTCGATGATGAGCTGCTGGGCGGGCCTGGAGCCATCCGGTGCGATGGTGACGGCGTGGTCAAGGGCCTCCTTGGCCCGGGCAAACTTCTCCAGCGTGTCCGTCAGCAGGGTCATCAGCGGTTCGCCGGCACGCACAGATGCACCGGGCTTGGCGTGCATGCGGACGCCTGCAGCTGCCTGCACTGCGTCTTCCTTTCGGGCCCTCCCGGCGCCGAGCCGCCAGGCCGCCACGCCCACGGCGAATGCGTCGAGCTCCACGAGGACCCCGTCGGCGGGCGCGTAGATGGTTTCAGATTCCCGCGCCACCGGCAGCTTCGCCCGCGGGTCGCCGCCCTGCGCCGCGATCATCCGGTTCCAGACGTCCATCGCCCTGCCGTCCTTGAGCGCCGCGGCCGGATCGGCGTCGGAAACACCGGCGCACCGCAGCATCTCCTCCGCGAGCCTCACCGTCAGTTCGACGACGTCGGCCGGGCCGCCGCCGGCGAGGACCTCAACCGATTCCTCCACCTCGATGGCGTTGCCCGCGGTTAGCCCCAGCGGGGTGCCCATGTTGGTCAGCAGGGCCACGGTTTCCACCCCGGCGTCCTTGCCGAGGGCCACCATGGTCTCGGCAAGTTCGCGCGCGCCGGCCTCGTCCTTCATGAACGCCCCGCTGCCCACCTTGACGTCCAGCACCAGCGAGCCCGTGCCCTCGGCGATCTTCTTGCTCATGATCGACGAGGCAAGCAGCGGGATGGACTCGACAGTGCCCGTGACGTCGCGGAGTGCGTAGAGCTTCTTGTCCGCAGGGGCGAGCCCCGGTCCGGCGGCGCAGATCACCGCGCCCACCTCCTGGAGCTGGGCCAGCATTTCGGCGTTGCTCAGAGCCGCGCGCCAGCCGGGAATGGACTCCAGTTTGTCCAGCGTGCCGCCGGTGTGGCCCAGCCCGCGACCGGACAGCTGCGGCACCGCTACTCCGAAGACGGCGACGAGGGGCGCCAGCGGCAGGGTGATCTTGTCCCCCACCCCGCCGGTGGAGTGCTTGTCGGTGGTTACCTTCACGCCGCCGTCGGGCCGCCGGAGGCCGGAGAAGTCCATCCGCTGCCCCGAGGCGATCATCGCCGCGGTCCACTGCGAGATCTCGGCACGGTCCATGCCGTTGAGCAGGATGGCCATGTTCAGGGCGGCCATCTGCTCCTCCGCGATGACGCCGCGGGTATAGGCGTCGATGGTCCAGTCGATCTGCTCAGGGCTGAGTGCGCGCTTGTCGCGCTTGGTCCGGATGATGTCGACGGCGTCGAACGCCTCGTTCTTTTGGGTCACCGGGTTCCCTCCAGGTGTTCGGGGCCAAAGGCGTCGGGCAGCACCTGGTCCATGGTCCTGATCCCAAGCGTCGTCATGAGCTCCATGCCGGGCGCCCGGAACTCATACAGCAGCTGCCGGCAGCGCCCGCAGGGCATGAGGACGTTGCCGCCGCCGTCCACGCAGCAGAAGGCGCGGAGCAGGCCGCCGCCGGTCATCTGCAGGTTGCCCACGAGAACGCACTCGGCGCACAGCGTCAGGCCGTAGCTGGCATTTTCCACGTTGCAGCCGCTCACGATCCGGCCGTCTGCTGTGAGGGCCGCGGCCCCCACCGGAAAGTTCGAATAGGGCGCGTAGGCGTTCTTCATGGCGTCGAGCGCGGCGGTCTCCAGGGCCGTCCAGTCGATACTGGCGCCCTCTTCGTTGGCGTCGTTCTGCACGGCCGTCACCCCTTGGCGTACGGGATGCCGCTGGCCGGCACCCGGGTGCGCAGCAGCGCACTCATGAGCCCACTTTAGTGTCCTGCTCCATGTCCCGGTAACACGCCCGGGTAACGCGCCAGGCGCGAACGTACACTGGTGGCCCCAAAGCACAGCGCGAACTGGCAGCTAATGCCCTCAAACGTGGAGTTTGAAGGCATCAGCTGCCAGTTCGCGCTAGGGGCGACTGCTGTGCTGGCTAAAGCCGGACGAGCATTTTTCCGGTGTTGCCGCCGTCGAGCATGTCCATGAAGGCCTGCGGCGCGTTCTCCAGGCCGTCCACCACGGTCTCGTCGTAGCGGACGGTGCCGTCGGCCAGCCAGCCGGCCATCCGCCCGGCGAACTCCGCGGCATGCTGGCGCTGGCCGCCCACGAGGAACCCGCGCAGCGTGAGCTGCTTGCCGATCGCCACGGCGAGGTTGCGCGGCGCGGCCGGCGGCTCCGTCGAGTTGTACTGGGAGATGGCGCCGCACATGGCCACGCGGCCGCCCACGTTCAGGACCGACAGTGCGGCCTCGAGATGGTCTCCCCCGACGTTGTCGAAGTACACGTCGATGCCGTCACTGCCGGCGGCGGCCCTCAGCTGGTCCAGGACCGGGGCATCGCGGTAGTTGAACGCAGCGTCGAAGCCCAGGTCCAGCAGCCGGGCAACTTTCTCCGGCGTGCCCGCGCTGCCAATCACCTTTGAGGCCCCCATCGCCTTGGCGATCTGCCCCACGAGCGAGCCCACCGCACCGGCCGCGCCCGAGACGAACACGGCATCGCCGGGCTTGAACTCCGCAACCTTCAGCAGGCCTGCGTACGCAGTGAGTCCCGTCATGCCCAGCGCACCCAGGAAAGCTGATGCCGGGGCGAGGTCCGTGTCCGCGGGAGTTGTCCGCTCCGCGTCCACCACCGCATGCTCCCGCCAGCCGAGCTGATGGACGACGACGTCCCCCACCTTGTGCTTATCGGACCGGGACGCTATCACCTGACCCACCGCCCCGCCGTCGAGCGCTTTGTCCAGCGCAAACGGCGCTGAATAGGATTTGGCGTCGTTCATGCGGCCGCGCATGTAGGGGTCCACCGAGATGAACAGGTTCCGGACCAGGATCTCGCCGTCGCTGAGGGCCGGAACTGCCGTCTCGGCGAGCCTGAAGTTTTCCGGGATAGGCCGTCCTTCCGGCCGGGAGGCCAGCTGGATCTCGCGCGTGGTCGCCGGCACCGCTGTTGCTGCACCCGCACTCACGCTGCGAACTCCACGAGCGTCAGGGCGACGTCCATGTTGCCGCGCGTCACGTTGGAGTACGGGCAAATGCTGTGCGCCTTGGCCATGAGGCTCTCGGCAGTGCCGCGGTCCAGGGCGGGGAGGGCGATTTCCAGCTCGGCGGCGAGGCCGTAGCCGTCGCTGTCCTCGAGGGCGCCGAAGTGGATCTTGGCGGCGACGGCTGAGTCCGTGAGGTCTGCCCGGGCCTGCCGGCCGACCACGCGGAGTGCAGAGTGGAAGCACGCCGCATAGCCGGCGGCGAACAACTGCTCCGGATTGGTGCCCTCGCCGCTGCCGCCCAGCTCCACCGGGCTGGCGAGGTTGACGTCGAGTTTGCCGTCCTTGGTTCGCGCGGAGCCGTCGCGGCCTTCGCCGGACGCCAGGGCCTCGGCTGTGTAGAGAGTCTTCACTGTGTTTCCTTCTGGTGGGGAGGGCTGGTGGTTTGGGGGCTGCCTAGAGCGAGTCGTGCAGGGCTGCTGTGAGCTTGCCGAGGGTTTCGCGCAGCTGGTCAAGCTCGCGGGGGCTCAGGCCCGCTGCGGCAGCGAGGTGCTGCGGCACTCCGGAGGCCTTGCCACTCAGGGCCCTGCCGGCGTCGGTCAGATGCACGGCGACGCGGCGTTCATCCTCGGCCGAGCGCCGCCGCTCAACGAGGGCCAGCGCCTCGAGCCGCTTGAGGAGGGGCGAGAGGGTTCCGGAGTCGAGCCCAAGCTCCTCCCCCAGTTCCCGTACGCCGCGCGGCTCGCTTTCCCAGAGCACCAGCATGACGAGGTACTGCGGGTACGTCAGGCCCAGCTCCTCCAGGAGCGGGCGGTAGACGGCGGTGGCAGCGCGCGACGCGGAGTACAGGGCAAAGCACACTTGGCGGTCAAGGCGGGGAGCATCGGGCATACCCACAACGGTAGCGGGCAATTCAATTGTGCACAACTTACCGCCGCAAACAAGGGCGCGAACTGGCAGCTAGTGCCCTCAAAAGTGGAATTTGAGGGCGTTACCTGCCAGTTCGCGCTCGAAGCCGGGGCCTAGAGGTCGCGGATGGTGCGGAGCGCTGCGGCGGTGAGGACCTGGATGCCGAAGCCGAGGGCACGCTCGTCCAGGATGTAGTCGCCGCGGTGCAGGTCGTACTCCTCGCCGCCGGGGGTCTTGGTGCCGAGGCGCATCATGGCTCCCGGCAGCTCGGCGAGGAACCAGGCGAAGTCCTCCCCGCCCATGGACTGCGGCGTCAACACCACCGAACTCTCGCCGATCTCGGCGCGGGCCGCGGCCTCGATCAGTGCTGTCTCATGCTCGGAGTTGACCACCGGAGGAACGCCGCGGGTATGCTCCAGCCGGACGTCGACGCCGTAGGGAGCGGCCACCTGGTGCACCACTTCATCCAGCAGTTCGCCGGCGCTGTGCCACGCGTCGCGGTCCAGGCAACGCATGGTCCCTGCCATGTACCCGGTGCCGGGGATGGCGTTGGGCGCCGAGCCCGCGGAGATGTGTCCCCACACCACCGAGACCCCGCTGCGGACATCCACCCGGCGGGACAGGACGGCCGGCACGTTCACGGCAATCTGCGCCAGCGCGAAAACCAGATCCTCGGTCAGGTGCGGGCGCGAGGTGTGCCCGCCACGGCCGGATAGTTCAATCCGGATGGTGTCCGACGCCGAGGTGATGGCACCGATGCGGGTGCCGATCTTGCCCACTTCGATGCGCGGGTCGCAGTGCAGTGCCAGGATACGGGGCACGCCTTCGAGGACGCCCTGCTCGATGCAGGAGTGCGCGCCGCCGGGCATGGTTTCCTCGGCCGGCTGGAAGATGATGCGGACCGTGCCGCCCAGCGGGGACTCCTGGTGCATGCGGTGCAGCACCAGGGCGATGCCCAGCATGGTGGTGGTGTGCACGTCGTGGCCGCAGGCGTGGGTGACGCCGTGGTTCTTTGAGGCGAAGGGCAGTCCCGTTTCCTCGATGATCGGGAGCGCATCGATGTCGCCGCGCAGCGCCGTGGCAATCGGACCCTCGCCGATGTCAACGGTCAGGCCCGTACCCTCCAGCCGCCGGGGCTTGAGTCCGGCAGCCTCTAGCCGCTCCGCCAGCTTGTCGGTGGTCCGAAATTCCCTGAAGGACAGTTCGGGGTGCGCATGCAGGTCACGGCGAAAATCGATCAGTTCCGGCAGCAGGGGCTCGAGCCAGGGCCCCACGAGGGCGGTGGGCTCAGCTTCGGTAGTGTAATTGCGCACACCTCAACTGTAGCGAGACCGAAAAGATTAGCGGCATCGCCTTCTCCGCGTTACGTGTCTGCCATCTCCGCTTAACGCATTATTGGAGGGAACCGCCGGATTATCGGCGGTCCCTCCAATAAGAGGTCGGCTTGCTAGAGAACGTCGGTGTCGCCGCTGGCCTTCAGCGCGTCCACCGCCTGCTTCACCCGCTGGGAGTGCTGCTTGGTGGTAACCAGCAGCGCATCCGGCGTGTCCACAATGACGACGTCCTTGATGCCGATCAGTGCGATGACGCGCTTGGTGTCCGAGACCACCACGCCGCTGGCGTTTTCGGTGAAGACGCGGGCGCCCTCGCCGAGGACGGTCACCTCGTCCACTTCCTTGGCGCTGTTCAGCCGGCCCACGGAGGCGAAGTCACCAACGTCGTCCCAGCGGAAGGAGCCGGGTACGACGGCGACGTCCCCGGCCGCCGCTGCGGGCTCGGCCACGGCGTAGTCAATGGCGATCTTGGGCAGGGTGGGCCAGATCCGGGCGGTGACCTCGTCCCGCTGCGGGGTGTCCCAGGCCTGGGCGATTTTCTGGAGGCCGGTGAACAGCTCGGGCTGGTTCGCTTCCAGGTGCTTGAGCATAAGGGAAACGGGCGCCACGAACATGCCGGCGTTCCAGACGTACTCACCGCTGTCCACGTACTGCTGGGCGACGTCTTCGTTCGGCTTTTCCACGAACTCCACTACCGCCTGGGCGCTGGGCGCGCCGGGGATGCGCAGCGAGTTCCCGGACCGGATGTAGCCGAAGCCCGTAGACGGGTGCGTCGGCTTGATGCCGATGGTCACGATCTTGCCGGCCGCGGCGGTGTGGATGGCTTCGCGGACGGCATCCTGGAACAGCCCGTCCGGGCTGATCACGTGGTCCGCCGCGAAGGAACCCATGATGACGTCCGGATCCCGCTGGTGCAGGATGGCCGCGGCCAGGCCGATTGCGGCCCCGGAGTCCTTGGGCTCACTCTCGAGCACGAGGTCGGCGTCCTGGACCTCGGGCAGCTGGCTGCACACGGCGTTCCGGTGCGCCACGCCGGTGACCACGAGGACGCGGTTGCCGGCCAGCGGTTCAAGGCGGTCGTAGGTGGCACGAAGGAGCGTGCTGCCGGAACCGGTGAGGTCATGAAGGAATTTGGGAGCTGCTGCACGTGACAGAGGCCAGAGGCGGGTCCCCACACCGCCCGCAGGAATCACAGCGATAAAACGGCTGAGAGGTGAATCCTGGCTTGTCACTTTGTCGTTACTCATCAAGGCCTACTTTAGCCGACGCACCCCAGGGCGGCCTTTCGCGGCCGCCCAGCATGCGGATACAGTGGCAACAGATGTGGTCTTCGTCTCAAAATTGCCGAAAATCCGTACAGTACGTGGCGGGCAAGGAACGCCTGAATTGAATAAGCTGTAAGCGAAGCCTAGATTTAGGCCTGAGCTACGAGTGCTCTCGCAGCAGGCGTTTCCCCCGGCGTGGATCCCGCGCCAGCGCCGCTGTGTTCAGGGAGGTTTATTCAGTGCCGACGAAACCAGCTGGCACCTTGTACCGCGGCCGTGAAGGCATGTGGTCCTGGGTTGGACACCGCATTACAGGTGTTGTGATCTTTTTCTTCTTGTTGGTCCATGTGCTGGACACCTCCCTGGTGAGGGTGTCGCCCGAGGCCTACACCGCTGTAATCGGTGCCTACAAGAACCCGCTGATGGCCCTGGGTGAAACGGGCCTCGTCGCAGCGATCGTGTTCCACGCCTTCAACGGCCTGCGGATCATCGCCGTCGACTTCTGGAAGAAGGGCGCCAAGTACCAGCGCCAGATGCTTTGGGTGGTGCTGGGCCTGTGGGTCGTCACCATGGTCGCCTTCGCCATCCGCCACCTATCCCTCGCGCTCGGAGGTCACTAAGCCATGTCTGCAACTGAGATCCAGTCCCCGCGCAGCGGACAGATCGCCGGCAAGCCCGAGTCCGGCAAGATCGCCCCGAAGTACCGCCGCAACGGCAGCTCCCGCGGCAACTTCGAAATGCTGGCCTGGCTGTTCATGCGCCTCTCCGGCGTGGTCCTGGTGGTGCTGATCTTCGGCCACCTCATCGTGAACCTCCTGGTGGGCGAAGGCATCCACGCCATCGACTTCGGCTTCGTTGCCGGCAAGTGGGCAGATCCGTTCTGGCAGTTCTGGGACCTGGCCATGCTGTGGCTCGCCATGCTGCACGGCACCAACGGCGTGCGCACCATCATCAACGACTACGCCGAGAAGGATTCCACCCGCTTCTGGCTCAAGATGGTTCTCTACGCAGCCTCCGCCGTCATCATCATCCTCGGCACCCTGGTGATCTTCACCTTCAACCCGTGCCCGGTGGTGGACGGCGTCCAGCTGCCCGGCGGCTTCTGCCCCGCGTAGCATCCCCTGGCGGCCCGCCATCCCTTGGCGGGCCGCAGTTTTGTGCGGAGACGGCTCAGGCCGCCCGCTGTTTTATTGCGAATTTTGAGAGAAAGAGCGTCTGGTATGCAGGTCCATAAGTACGACGTCGTCATCGTCGGTGCCGGTGGCGCCGGGATGCGCGCCGCGATCGAGTCCGGTCAGCGTGCGCGAACAGCAGTACTGACCAAGCTGTACCCCACCCGCTCCCACACGGGTGCGGCGCAGGGCGGCATGTGTGCAGCCCTGGCCAATGTCGAGGAAGACAACTGGGAATGGCACACCTTCGACACCATCAAGGGCGGCGACTACCTGGTTGACCAGGACGCCGCCGAGGTCATGGCCAAGGAAGCCATCGACGCGGTGCTGGACCTCGAGAAGATGGGCCTGCCGTTCAACCGCACGCCCGAGGGCCGCATCGACCAGCGCCGCTTCGGCGGCCACACCCGTGACCACGGCAAGGCTCCGGTGCGCCGCGCGTGCTACGCCGCCGACCGCACGGGCCACATGATCCTGCAGACCCTGTACCAAAACTGCGTCAAGCACAACGTTGAGTTTTACAACGAGTACTACGTCCTGGACCTCCTGACCGTCGAGGAGGACGCCGTGCGTGAGGACGGCACGCCGTTCAAGCAGAAGCGCGTGGCCGGCGTCGTGTCCTACGACCTCGCCTCCGGCGAGCTGCACGTCTTCCAGGCCAAATCCGTGGTGTTCGCCTCTGGCGGCGCCGGCAAGGTCTTCAAGACCACCTCAAATGCCCACACCCTGACCGGTGACGGCATGGGCATCGCGTTCCGCCGCGGCATCCCCCTGGAGGACATGGAGTTCTTCCAGTTCCACCCGACCGGCCTCGCCGGCCTGGGCATCCTCCTGTCCGAGGCCGCCCGCGGTGAAGGTGCCATCCTGCGCAACTCCGAGGGTGAGCGCTTCATGGAGCGCTACGCCCCCACCATCAAGGACCTTGCCCCGCGTGACATCGTGGCCCGCTCCATGGCCAACGAGGTCCGCGAAGGCCGCGGCTGCGGTCCGAACAAGGACTATGTGCTCCTTGACCTGACGCACCTTGAGCCGGCCCACATCGACGCCAAGCTGCCGGACATTACCGAGTTCGCCCGCACCTACCTCGGCGTGGAGCCCTACACGGAGCCGGTCCCCGTCTTCCCGACGGCCCACTACGCCATGGGCGGCATCCCGACGAACATCACCACCGAGGTCCTGCAGGACAACGACACTGTTGTTCCGGGCCTCTACGCCGCCGGCGAAGTGGCCTGCGTTTCCGTGCACGGCTCCAACCGTCTGGGCACCAACTCCCTGCTGGACATCAACGTGTTCGGCAAGCGCGCCGGCATCGCCGCCGCTGAATACGCCAAGACGGCCGACTTCGTGGAGCTGCCGGAGAACCCGGAAGCCTTCACGATCGGGCTGCTGGACGTGGCCCGCAACGCCAATGGCACCGAGAAGGTCTCCGCAATCCGTAAGGAACTGCAGGACACCATGGACGCCAACATGCAGGTGTTCCGCACGGCTGACACGCTCAACCAGGTCCTCAGGGACATCGAGTCCTTCGAGGAGCGCTACCAGCGCATCAACGTCCAGGACAAGGGCAAGCGCTTCAACCTTGACCTGCTGGAGGCCGTTGAACTCGGGTTCCTGCTGGAACTGGCCCGGGTCATGACGGTGGCTGCCCTGCACCGTGAGGAATCCCGCGGCGGCCACTTCCGCGAGGACTTCCCGGACCGCGACGACGAAAAATTCATGAAGCACTCCATGGCGTACAAAGAAGACCACGCACCGGCCGACGGTTCCGCGGAGGAGGCAATCGCCGGTGTCCGGCTTGCCACCAAGCCGGTTGTCTTTACGCGCTACGAGCCGATGGTGAGGAAGTACTAATATGTCCGCTGAACTTGCTGAGCCAGCCTCCAAGATCGAACTTCCCGCCGGTGTTGGCGGCGGCGGGGAAATCCCGACGTTCGACATCACCCTGCGCGTCCGCCGCTACGACCCCGAGGTTTCCGCCGAAGCCCGCTGGGACGACTACAAGCTGACCATGTACGGCACGGACCGCGTGCTGGACGCCCTGCACAAGATCAAGTGGGAAATCGACGGTAGCGTCTCCTTCCGCCGCTCGTGCGCCCACGGCGTTTGCGGTTCCGATGCCATGCGCATCAATGGCCGAAACCGTCTCGCCTGCAAGACCCTGCTGAAGGACCTGGACACGTCCAAGCCCATCACGGTTGAGCCCATCAAGGGCCTTCCGGTGGAGAAGGACCTGATCGTGGACATGGAGCCGTTCTTCCAGTCCTTCCGCGAGGTCATGCCGTTCCTCATCAACAAGGGCCACGCCCCCACGAAGGAACGCCTGCAGTCCGCCGAAGACCGTGAGCGCTTCGACGACACCACCAAGTGCATCCTGTGCGCCGCGTGCACGTCGTCCTGCCCGGTGTTCTGGACCGACGGCCAGTACTTCGGCCCGGCAGCGATCGTCAACGCCCACCGGTTCATCTTCGACTCCCGTGACGATGCCGGCGACATGCGCCTGGAGATCCTCAACGACAAGGAAGGCGTGTGGCGCTGCCGCACCACCTTCAACTGCTCGGAGGCTTGCCCCCGCGGTATCCAGGTCACACAGGCCATCGCAGAGGTCAAGCAGGCCATCCTGGCCCGCAAGATCTAAGGATTAAACGCGGACGACGGCGTCGCTCACCGCGTACGGTAAACGTACGGTGAGCGGCGCCGTCGTCGTTTTCCCGGCAGAGCCACTCGCACCACACGAAAGAAGACAACGTGTCCCGCTCCGAAAAAGTCTCGTTCGAAGGCACCACCGGCGAACTGCTCTCCGGCATCCTCGATGTGCCGGACGGCCCGGTGAAGGGCTGGGGAGTCTTCTCGCACGGCTTCACGCTGGGCAAGGACAGCCCCGCGGCGTCCCGGATATGCAAGGCGCTGGCGGACAACGGGATCGGCATGCTCCGCTTCGACAACGTGGGCCTCGGCGGCTCAGCGGGCCAGTGGTCCGCCGGGTCCTTCAGCCACAAGGTGGCGGACACCGTCCGTGCTGCGGAGTACATGCGGGCCGAGGGCCGGGCCATCTCCCTGCTCGTGGGGCATTCCTTCGGCGGCGCTGCCGTCCTCGCCGCCGCGTCCGAGATCCCGGAGCTCGATGCGGTCGCCACGGTCGGGGCGCCCTTCTCCCCCAAGCACGTGGCCCACGTCTTCGATGCGGCGCTGGACAAAATCCTCAGCGAAGGCAGCGCCGAGGTGGACCTGGGCGGCAAGCGCGTGGAGATCCGCCGGCACTTCGTGGAGGACCTGGAGAACGCCGACCTCACCGACTGCATCAAGCGGCTGCACAAGCCCCTGATGGTCCTGCACTCCCCCACGGACAACACGGTGGGCATCGAGAACGCCAGCACGATCTTCCAGACGGCCCGCCATCCGCGGAACTTCGTCTCGCTGGAGGGCAGCGACCATCTGCTGACCGGCAAGGGGCAGGCGGCGCGGGCCGCGAAGATTATCGCGGCGTGGGCCGACCAGTACCTCGACGCCGGACACTGACGCCCGCGGGGCGCGGATGCCCGGCCGGGTGGTATCCTTCCACCGGCGTCTTTCCGGGCTGCACCTGCCGTGGCCCCCAGCCGGTGGTCTTCGCTGCCGGCGAGGCCTTCAGGTCCTCCTCACGGATCGCTGACCAGGCCGCTGCCACGAGGTAGACCTGGCTGACCAGGTTGAACCAGATCAGCAGCCCGATGATGATCGCGAACGGCGCCAGGATGGGGTTGCGTCCGGCACCGGCCAGCAGTTCGGTGCTGAAGACCTGCAGCGCAGTGGTACCCACGCCCGCGAGGATGGTTCCTTCCAGCAGCGCCCGCCGGGACAGCTTCAGGCCGCCGGCCAGGCGGAACATGATCAGCGCCGTGATCCAGTTCAGGACCAGCGGCACGGCGATCTTGATCAGCGCCGCCATCGGGCCGGCCACCGCCTGGTCCAGGCGTAGCTGCTCCATCGCCCAGCCCGCCGCGGTGCCGAACACGAGGGAGGCACCCGAACTGATGACCAGGGCGACGCCGAGCAGCAGCAGCGTGCCGGCGTCGTGCAGTTTGAGGACCACCGGATTGAGCTTGAGCGGGCCCAGCATCATCACGCCGCGGAGCCCCTCCCGGGCACCGGCGATCCAGCCCAGGGACGTGATGACGGTAACGACGGCGGCGATCACTGCCGTCCAGCCGAGACCGTCGGGGTTCAGGAGGTCCTTCGGATCGACAAGCCCATCCCCGCCGTCGACCTTCAGCAGCCCAGGGGCGCTTGCGGCCACGCTGGCGGTGATCCGGTCCAGGAGTGCCGGCTGGCCGCGCAGCGCCAGCCCGGCGATGGAGAACCCGGTGGCCAGCAGGCCGGTGATGGAGAAGAACATGTTGAAGCCGATGCCCGCACTCATCAGCGGACCGTGCTGCCGGGTGTAGTGCTGCCAGGCCCGCATCGGGCGGAAGGCGTTCAGCCGGGCCTGCAGCCACTGGACCAGGGCCATGAGCTGGGGAAACGTTCCCTTGCCGGACCTGCGGGCCTTGCCCCACTCCACCTGCTTGCGGATGACCTCCAGCAACAGCTGCGCACGCTCAGTGGGGAGCGGTGGCTCCGTCGGCGTTTGGTGCCCGGAGTGCGTCCCGTTCGTCGTCTGGTTCGGTACCAAAGTCAAGCTCTTCCCGTAGCTGCCAAATACCGTTGGTGTCGTGCTCGTAAAGTCCCATGCTAACCACCGGGAAGGTGGCCCTGTAGTCTTTCAGCACCGTTTCGGCCTCATCGAGGCTTTCGGGTGCGACGTCGTGGGCAATGGTCACATGGGGATGGTAGGCAAAAGGCAGCTCACGTTCGAGCGGTCCGGTCTGGAGCTTTTCGTGCAGGTCGACGCATTCCTGGAAGCCGTCCTCCACGTTGATGAAGACCACCGGGGAGACGGGCCGGAAGGACCCCGTTCCGCAGATGGTCACCATGAACGGCGCCTGCGTCCGGGCCACCTGCCGCACATGGTCACGGGCCGTTTCCCAGTCATTGGTGGGCGTGGTGGTGACCAGCGTGATGTGCGCCGGTATGACCGTGGCCATGGGGTCCCCGAAGGACGCCCGCCACCGCTGCAGTTCCTCGGCGATTTCAGGCGGGAAGCCCAGAATGACCCCTAGGCTCATTCCGTTGCTGACTCCGCTGTTGGCGGGCATGGGGGCCGGCATCTCGCTAGCGGGCTCCGGCATATGGCAGGAAGCCGGTCTTGGCATAAACGTCCGCAAGGGTGGCGGAGGCGATCGTGCGGGCCTTGTCGGCACCGTGGGCCAGCAGGCGGTCCAGCTCGGCCGGGTCCGCGAGCAGTTCGTTCGCGCGGTCGCGGATCGGCGTCAGGCGCTCCGTCACCACCTCGGCAAGGTCCACCTTGAGGTGGCCGTACATCTTGCCCTGGTATTCGCCGACGAGGGCGTCCACAGACTTTCCGGTGATGGCCGAGTAGATGGTCAGCAGGTTGGAGACCCCGGGCTTGGTTTCCCGGTCGAAGCGGATCTCTGTTTCCGTGTCCGTGACCGCAGACTTGATCCGCTTGGCCGTGACCTTGGGCTCGTCGAGCAGGTTGATCAGCCCGGCGGGTGAGTCCGCGGACTTGGACATCTTGGCGGTGGGGTTCTGCAGGTCGTAGATCTTCGCCGATTCCTTCTGGATGAAGGGCTTGGGCACGGTGAAGGTCTCGCCGAAACGGGTGTTGAAGCGTGCGGCGAGGTCGCGGCTGAGCTCGACGTGCTGGCGCTGGTCCTCACCGACGGGGACGCCGTGCGGCTGGTAGAGCAGGATGTCCGCGGCCTGCAGGATGGGGTAGGTGAACAGGCCAACGCTGGCGTGTTCCGAGCCCTGCTTGTGAGCTTTGTCCTTGAACTGCGTCATGCGGGACGCCTCGCCGAAGCCGGTGATGCAGTTCAGGACCCAGGCCAGCTGGGCGTGTTCGGGAACCTGGGACTGGACGAACAGGGTGCACTTGTCCACGTCCACGCCGCCGGCAATGTACTGCGCCGCCGTGACCCGCGTCCGGCGAGCCAGTTCGGCGGGATCCTGGGGAACTGTGATCGCGTGCAGGTCCGGAATGAAGAAGACGGCGTCATACTCATCCTGCATGCGCACCCAGTTGACGAGGGCGCCGAGGTAGTTGCCAAGGTGCAGCGAATCGGCGGAGGGCTGCATGCCGGAAAGGATCCGGTGCCGGATCTCGGTAGCCGGCTGCGTTCCGTTTGCTGCTTCGGGCTGCGCAGCAGCGGCGTCGGTCACGGTGGAAGTGGAGGTCATTCGTCGAAACCTTTGGAGCTAGAGCCGGTAGTCCACTACCAGCGGGGCATGGTCAGAGAAGCGGGTGTCCCACGAGGGTGCCCGGTCCACGGTGGCCGAAACTGCTGCGGCCGCGAGGGCGGGGGTGGCCAGGTGGTAGTCGATGCGCCAGCCGGTGTCGTTGTCGAAGGCCTGGCCGCGCTGCGACCACCAGGTGTAGGGGCCGTTGACGTTACCCGCCAGGCCCCTGTGAACATCCTTCCAGCCGATCTCCTCACCGAAAAAGCGGTCAAAGTAGGCACGCTCCTCGGGCAGGAAGCCGGCACGCTTGACGTTGCCCTTCCAGTTCTTGATGTCCAGCTCAGTGTGGCCGACGTTCAAGTCGCCGGTCACCAGAGCGTGGTCGCTGTGCTTGGTGAGCTCGGGCAGACGCGTGCTCATGAGATCCAGGAAGCGGTATTTGTCCTCCTGCTTGGGGGTGCCGGCCTCGCCGGAGTGCACGTAAGCGCTCACAACGGTCAGCTGGGAGGCGTTGCCCTCGGCGTCGCGGACGCGGAAGTCCGCCTCCACCCAGCGGCCGGCCGCGGCGAAGTAGTCGTCGCCGATGTGGTCGCGGGTGACGAGGGGCTCTTCGCGGGAGGCGATGGCGACGCCGGCGCGGCCCTTGGCCTCGGCTTCGGCGTGCAGGATGTGCCACCCTTCGCCGATGAGCTGGCGGACGATGGCGTCAGGGGCCCGGACTTCCTGCAGCGTCAGAATGTCCACTTCGCGGGTCGCGAGCCATTCCGACATGCCCTTTTTGTAGGCAGCACGGAGGCCGTTGACGTTGACTGTTGCGATGCGAAGGTGGTCCTTCTTCAATGCCGAGCTCACCCGTTCCACTCTAGTCGATGATGGTTCCGGTCACGGGCTCGCCGGAGCCGCCGGACGACTTGATCATGTCACGTGCGTTGGTGGCGGTGATCTCGATGGTCTCCAGGGCGCGGCGGATGGTGTCCTGGTCCGCGGCTGCGCCCTTGGCCTGTTCCTGCTCCACCACGCGCACCTGCACCTGCACGATCTTGAAGGAGTGGTCCAGCTTCATGTCCCGGATCTCCTCCGCCTCGCCGCGTTCGCGGACCAGGCGGGTTCCGCCGTGGTCGGCCGAAACGGTGGAGGGCGCGCGGCCCGCGGCAGCGTTGAACGCGTTGTGCGCCTCGTTGATCTTCGCGCCGGCCTTCTTGGCCGCCCGCTGGATGCTGAAGACCACGAAGGAAGCCAGCGCCAGCCAGAACAGCGCGATGACGGCGACAACCCAGCCGACGACGTCGTTCTGGTTGGCGGCGAAGATCACTGCCACCAGGAAGGCGGTGATCAGGACCAGCAGGCCCGGACCGCTGATGCGGAACATGGAGAATCCGCCCCGGCCCGGGGTGGAGGAAGACTTGGAGCTGCCCAGAGATTGCATGAAGCTATTCTCTCAAATCCCCGGACCGCCCCAGGACGCTTCCACCGGCGGCGAACACCTGTCTACTTCAGGAACAGGCTCCGCAGCCTGCCGGTGGTGAGCATCAGGCCCAGCACGATCATCACCAGGTAGTAGCCCACGTGGATGGCCGTCGCCGGGGTGAAGGAGGCCGCGCTGATCTGCCGCAGCAGCTCCACACCGTGCCACAGCGGCATGGCCTGGATCAGCCACTGGATGTATTCGGGGTAGACGCTCAGCGGATAGAAGGTGGCGCTGAACAGGAACATCGGCAGCATGATGAAGTTCACCCAGTCCATCTGTTGGAAGGTCTTCATGAAGCTCGTGATGCCCATACCGAAGCTGGCGAATCCGAACGCGATCAGCACCGAGGCCGGAATCATCAGCAGCGCCCACGGGGTGGTGATCAGGCCCATCAGCCCCATGACCGCCGTGAACCCGGTGGCGTACAGCAGGCCGCGCAGCAGGGCCAGGATGATCTCGCCGATGGCCACGTCCAGGGGCCCGAGCGAGGTGTACAGCATCCCCTGGTAGAGCTTGGCGAAGTTCATCTTGAAGAAGACATTCCAGGTGGAGTCGTACACCGCCCCGTTCATGGCCGAGACCGCAAGGAGCGCCGGGGCAATGTACGCCGCATAGCTGATCTCCTGGCCGCCCGGGCCGGAGACGGAACCCACCACGGCACCCATCCCGACGCCCATGGAAATCAGGAACAGCACCGGCTCGAAGAACCCGGACAGCATGACCATCCAGTTGCTGCTCTTAGTGGCCATCAGCCCGCGCCCGATCACCGCGCGGGCGTTGCGCGAGTACAGCGGGCCGAAGCGCCGGTTCCGGGCTTCCTCGGTGACGGCGTGTCCCTGGGTCAGGAGTGTCACTGCCCCATCCTCCTGACGAATTGGCGCTTGGTGAGCACCCAGCCGAACCAGGCCAGGGCCAGCAGGAACACGACGTGGATGATGGTCAGCACCGGGGATTCCTCGTAGCCGAACGTCATCACCCGGCCCAGCTCCGTGCCGTGCCATATGGGCGAAATCCAGCCGATCCAGCGGACCAGCACGGGCAGCGTGTCCAGCGGGAAGAACGTGCCGGAGAACAGGAACAGCGGCATGACGATGAACCGCATCACCATGGCGAACTGGCCCTTGTCCTCCTTGATGGATGCGGCGTACGCCATGAGCGGCAGGCCGAACGAGAGCCCGGCCAGGGTTGCCACCAGCACGGAGCCCCAGCCCCAGCCACTCGGTGATGCGCCAAACAGGGCCACGATCACGAAGTAGATGACAGACTGCAGCAGGAACCGCAGGGTCACCGCGATGATCTGCCCCGCCGCGATCTGTTCCGGTGTCAGCGGGGAGGCGTGCGGTCCATAGTAGACGCGGCGCCATTTGAAGCCGTCCATCACGGGGAACGTGAATTCGGTGGCGGCGGTCATGACCGCGGCAGAGACGAGCAGTGCCGGCGCGATGAAGGCGATGTAGCTGACCCCGCCGAACTCGGAGACGGCGTTGGTGTCCACCAGCGTGGCCAGGCCGACGCCCATCGCGAACAGGTACGCGGCGGGCTGGCCCACGCTGTACAGGAAGATGGACCAGCCGTACCCCTTCATGACGCGCAGGACCTGCTCGGCGTAGTAGAAAGCACCCCAGCGCCGCGCCCTGGCGGCCGCCACCTCCGGAGCATGCGCGCGCAGGGTGCGTCCCGCCGTCGTACCATCCGCAGCAGCCAGCGGCTCAGTCAACGAGGCTCCTGCCGGTAAGCCGGAGGAACACGTCCTCCAGCGAGGACCTGCGCACCAGCGACGTCAGCGGCCGCAGCCCGCGGCCGGAAACTTCCTCCAGCGCGGCCTCGCCGTCGTGCGTGTAGATGAGTACCCGGTCCGGGAGCGTTTCCAGGCGTTCGCCGATGCCCTCGAGCTCGGCCCCGATGCTGGCGTTGCGCTCCGACCCGAACCTCAGCTCCAGGACCTCGCGGGTGGAGTAGTCCCGGATGAGGGCGGCCGGCGATCCCTCCGCCATGATCCGTCCCTTGTCCACCACGATCAGCCGGTCGCAAAGCTGCTCGGCCTCGTCCATGTAGTGCGTGGTGAGGATAAGCGTGACGCCCTGCTCCTTCAGGCGGAACAGCCGGTCCCACAGGATGTGCCGCGCCTGCGGATCCAGTCCGGTGGTGGGCTCGTCGAGCAGCAGGATGCGGGGTTCGTTGATGAGCGAGCGCGCGATGGTGAGGCGGCGTTTCATGCCGCCGGACAGGGCGTCCACCTTGGACTTGGCCTTGTCCGTCAGCTGAGCGAACTCGAGGAGCTCGTCGGCCTTGGGTTTGAGGTAGCTCATGGGCAGGCCGAAGTAGCGGCCGTAGACGAGCAGGTTGTCCCTGACTTTGAGTTCCTCGTCCAGGTTGTCCTGCTGCGGTACCACGCCCAGGTGCGCCCGCACCTCGGGACCGTTCTGCTCGGGATCCAGCCCCATGATGGTCAGGTTCCCGGACGTCCGCTGGGACACTCCGCCGATCATTTTCATGGTGGTGGACTTGCCCGCGCCGTTCGGCCCCAGCAGCCCGAAGGACTCCCCCGCGGGAACGCTGAAGGAAATGCCGTCGACGGCGATAACGTCGCCGTAGGTCTTGGTCAGGTTCTCTGCGGTAATGACATACTGCGGCGCGGCGGGCTCTTTGTGGTTCTCGGGCCCTGTCTCGTGAGCGGGCACAGGCTTCTTGGACGTTCCTTGGGCGGAATGGAGTTCTGGCACCCCATCACGCTAGTACGCGGCGCGGGCCAAAGGAATAGCTAAATCTCAAAAACGCGGCAGGCGCTACCTGCGGTTCCCCCGGGAATCCCCCCGCAGGACCTCCAGCCGCTGGCGGTATTCGGTCTCATCAATTTCGCCCCGCGCGTAGCGCTCGCGCAGGACGCTTTCGCCGCCGCGGGCCGTGGCCCACTCGTGGTTCCTGCGCCAGGTGCGCCGGGCGAAGAAGATCAACAGGCCGATCACCAGGATCCAGAACAGCGGGAACAGCAGGAACCATGGCGAGAATCCTGTGCCCCACGGGCCGTGGGCGACGGGATCGGCCAGCAGCTGCGCGGACTGGACCGTCAAAGTGGTGGCTAGGGATGAAGTCATGTTGTGCTCCCAAATCTCGGTACGGGCCGGCTTTCGGCTCTGGTTCGAGTCTGGCCGTCCGACGGTGGCGGGTCGTCCGACGCCGGGAGTCACCTTGGGTGCCCCGCGTACTCCGCCGGGAGTCACGCGCCTGCTGCCTCAGCCGGCCCAGCCGGGCCGGACGAGCCCCGATTCGTAGGCCAGCACCACCAGCTGGGCGCGGTCGCGGACCAGCAGCTTGGTCATGATGCGTGAGACGTGCGTCTTCGCCGTGAGCGGCGTGATCACCAGCCGCTCCGCGATCTCGGCGTTGTTCAGGCCCTCGCCCACGAGCCGCAGGACTTCGCGCTCACGCTCGGTGATGTTCGCCAGCTTCGCCGGGGCCGCCGTCGCCCGGTACTGCAGCGCCAGCTGGGCCATGATACGCCGGGTCACCGACGGCGAGAGCAGGGCGTCTCCGTCATGGACCACACGGACGGCCCGGAGCAGCTCCTCGGGTTCGGTGTCCTTCACCAGGAACCCTGCCGCCCCGGCCCGCACCGCCTCCGCAATGTATTCGTCCAGTTCGAAGGTGGTGAGGATGATGATGCGCGTGCCGGCGAGGCCCTGGTCCGCCATGATCTTCCGGGTGGCCTCCAGTCCGTCCATCTCGGGCATGCGGATGTCCATGAGCACCACGTCGGGGCGCTCCCGGGCGGCCAGGCGGACTGCGTCGCGGCCGGTGCCGCACTCGGCCACCACCTCCATATCCGGTTCGGCGTTCAGGAGGGCGCGGAAGCCGGCGCGGATGAGGGTCTGGTCGTCGGCCAGCAGGATGCGGATCACCGCGCCTCCTGTCCGGGTCCCGGCAAGGGGCCGGCCAGCGGCCCGGCGACCGGGATCACCGCGCGGACCCGCCAGCCCGGATGCAGCGGCGCAAGGTTTAGCGGCGCCACCTGCAGCGAACCTCCGGCTGCGGCGGCCCTCTCCCGCATCCCCGTCACCCCGTTGCCTTCCGGCACTCCGACGGCCCCCGCGCCGTCGTCGTCAACGGTCACGGTGAGCTGCGTGCCTTGGCTACCTGGCGGCGTCGGGCCCTCCAGGGCAAGGACGACGGCGGCCTTCCGGGCGCCGGAATGCCGCACCACGTTGGTCAACGCCTCCTGGACGATCCGGTACGCGGCTTCCTGGACGGCATTCGGAAGCTGCCGCACAGCGGCGGCCTCCGGCTGGGTCAGGCTGACCTCAAGCCCCGCACGACGGGCGTCGTCGGCGAGCCCGGGAATCCTGTCCAGCCGCGGCGGCGGCGCGGGACTCAGCGGGGCGTCCTCGCGGAGCACGCCCAGGAGCTGGCGCACCTCGGCGAGCGAATCCTTGCTCGCGGCTTTGATGGCTTCCAGCGCGGGGCGGAACTGGGCGGGGTCCTTCTCCCCCAGGTGCAGTGCCACCGAGGCACGGACGTTGATCAGCGACAGGGAATGGGCAACGACGTCGTGGATGTCCCGGGCGAGCGTCAGCCGGTACTCGTCGCGGGCAGCCTGTTCGCGCGCCTCGCGCTGGCGGTGGCGTTCCGCCACCCGTTCCGTGCGGAGCCTGATGCCCTCCCCCATCAGCACCAGAATGGCCAGCCATGACGTGCCGGCGAAGGCCCGGACCAGTCCGAACTCGTCACCGCCGGCTGCCGCGCCGGCCATCAGCACCGCTGCGCAGGCCCCGGCCACGGTCCAGGTCTGCCAGCGCTTCCCGGCCGCCGCGGACAGCACGATCGCCAGCGCCAGCGACAGGAACACCGGACCCCACGCGTAGCCGAGCGCCAGGTAGGCAGCCACGGAAGCCGCCGCGGCAGGAAGCATGACCAGCGGAGCGCGGCGCCGCAGCGACAGGGAGGCCGGCCCCGCCAGCAGCAGGACGAACGCGAGGGCATCCAGCGGCCGGTGGTCCGGCTGCCGGGCGGAGGCGAAGCCAGTGCCCACCACCTCGAAGACGGCCACGGCCACCACGATGGCTGCTGTGGGCGGTCCCCGGAAACGGTGCTGCATAGGTCCGAGCCTAGCCGGGAAGGCCCCGCCCGTCGTCGGCTTAAGGGCGTAGGGCGCCTACTCCCGAAGGAGTAGACGCCCCACCCGCCCCCTAACTTCGCAAGCTCGGCCAGGGAACCCTGCGGGCGTGGGCCCAGCTAGTCATACCGACGCCTGCTGGCTAAGCGATGCCCGCCTGGCGTTCCGCGGTTTCCACCACGTTTGCCAGGAGCATGGCGCGGGTCATCGGACCCACGCCGCCCGGGTTCGGGGACAGCCAGGCGGCGACGTCGGCAGCGTCGGGGTGCACGTCTCCGGTGACCACCGCCTTGCCGGTGCCGTCGTCCACGCGGCTCACGCCGACGTCGAGCACGATGGCACCCGGCTTCAGGTCCTCCGCCCTGACCAGGTGCGGCACGCCGGCCGCGGCGATCACGACATCGGCCTGCCGGAGTTCGGCGGCCAGGTCGGTGGTGCCGGTGTGTGCCAGCACCACAGTGGCGTTGACGTCCTTGCGGGTCAGCAGCAGGCCCACCGGGCGGCCGATGGTCACACCGCGCCCCACCACGAGGACCCGCTTGCCCTTCAGGTCAATACCGTGCCGGGTGAGCAGTTCCACACAGCCCTTGGGGGTGCAGGGCAGCGGGGACTTCATGGGACCGCTGATGTTGGCCACGAGCCGGCCCAGGTTCATCGGGTGCAGGCCGTCGGCGTCCTTGTCCGGATCCATGGCCTCCAGGATGACGTCCTGGTCGATGTGCTTGGGCAGCGGCAGCTGGACGATGTAGCCCGTGCACTCCGGGTTATCGTTCAGCTCGCGGACCACGGCCAGGAGCTCGTCCTGGGTGGTTTCCTCGGGCAGGTCACGGCGGATGGAGTTGATTCCCACCTCGGCGCAGTCCTTGTGCTTGCCGCCCACGTACCAGGTGCTGCCGGGGTCGGACCCCACCAGGATGGTGCCCAGTCCCGGAGTGACGCCCTTGGCCTTGAGTGCGGCCACGCGTTCGGTCAGCTCTGCCTTGATGGCGGCGGCGGTAGCCTTGCCGTCAAGGATCTGCGCGGTTTTTGCGGTTTCAGTCACGGATCACCACTGCTCGTGCTGCGGGTACAGCGGGAAGTCGGCGGCGAGCTTGTCCACGCGGGCCTGCAGGGCCTCGACGTCCGTGGCGGAGCCGGCCTTCAGGGCGGTGGCGATGATCTCGGCAACCTCGGTGAATTCCGTGGCGCCGAAGCCGCGGGTGGCCAGGGCCGGGGTGCCGATGCGCAGGCCGGAGGTGACCATCGGCGGGCGCGGGTCGAACGGCACGGCGTTGCGGTTGACGGTGATGCCCACGGAGTGCAGGAGGTCCTCGGCCTGCTGGCCGTCCAGCTGCGAGTTGCGCAGGTCCACCAGGACCAGGTGAACGTCGGTGCCGCCGGTGAGGACGGACACGCCTGCCTCGGCAACGTCGGACTGGTTGAGGCGGTCGGCGATGATCTTGGCGCCTTCCAGGACGCGCTCCTGGCGCTCCTTGAATTCGGCGGTGCCGGCGATCTTGAAGGCCACGGCCTTGGCGGCGATGACGTGCATGAGCGGTCCGCCCTGCTGGCCCGGGAAGACGTTGGAGTTGAGCTTCTTGGCCCACTCCTGCTTGGCCAGGATCACACCCGAGCGGGGGCCGGCGAGGGTCTTGTGCACGGTGGAGGTGACGACGTCGGAGTGCGGCACCGGGCTCGGGTGCAGGCCTGCTGCCACGAGGCCGGCGAAGTGTGCCATGTCCGTCCAGAGCAGGGCGCCCACTTCATCGGCGATGGAGCGGAACGCGGCGAAGTCGAGGTGGCGCGGGTAGGCGGACCAGCCGGCGATGATCACCTGCGGCTTCTCGGCGATGGCCTGCTCGCGGAGCTTGTCCATGTCAACGCGGAAGGTGTCCTGCTCCACCTGGTAGGCGGCCACGTTGTAGAGCTTGCCGGAGAAGTTCAGCTTCATGCCGTGCGTGAGGTGCCCGCCGTGGGCCAGGGACAGGCCCAGGATCTTGTCACCGGGGGTGATCATGGCGGAGAGCGCGGCGGCGTTGGCCTGAGCGCCGGAGTGCGGCTGGACGTTGGCGTATTCGGCACCGAACAGGTCCTTGACCCGGTCAATCGCCAGCTGCTCGGCGACGTCGACGTACTCGCAGCCACCGTAGTAGCGGCGGCCCGGGTAGCCCTCGGCGTACTTGTTGGTCAGAACGGAGCCCTGGGCTTCCATGACGGCGCGGGGGGCGAAGTTTTCAGAGGCGATCATTTCCAGGGTGCCGCGCTGGCGGCCGAGTTCCTGGTCCAGTACTGCGGCGATCTCGGGATCGAGCTCAGCCAGCGGCTGGTTGCTGACGGCGGAGGTGCTAACGGAAGTCGGTGAAGTGGTCACGAAGAACTCCTGGCTAGGGACGGGCACTGCTAAAGGTCAGGCTACCGGCTGGAACGTTGCTCCGCCCGTCAGTGACCACCATCCGGAAACGTTCCGGGCGCAGGTCTATTCAGGGCGCCGCAGCGCAATCGGGTGGCCGCTCTTCGAGAAGCGCAGCGCTACCGGCAAAACATGACCCTCGGCCCAGGCGTACGATCCGTGGTCTTCGTGAATGCCGCTCCCTGGTGGTTAGCCACCCAAACGCCAGTTGCGACGCCACCACACTATCAAAAGCGCGACCGACGCGCGGGTAGGCTGTTCTTCGTGAATGAAGACCAGCTCGCCAAATCGTACGTCGTAACCCTGTCCTGCCCCGACCGCCCGGGCATCGTCCACGCCGTGGCCGGCGCCCTGCTCGTGGCGGGTTGCAATATTACGGACTCCCAGCAGTACGGCAGCGAGTCCACCGGGACCTTCTTCATGCGCGTGGAAGCCACCACCACCGCCTCCCAGAGCGAAGTGGTCGCCGCCCTGGAGCCGGTGGCCGACGCCTTCGGCATGCAGTGGAACCTGAACCCCGTGGGCCGGAAGGTCCGCACCCTGCTGATGGCAAGCAAGTCCGCCCACTGCCTCAATGACCTCCTGTTCCTGCAGCGCTCCGGCACGCTCCCCATCGAGATTCCGGCGATTGTCTCCAACCACCGCGATCTGGCCGGGCTGGCCGAGTTTTACGGCATTCCGTTCCACTACATCCCGGTGACGGCCGACACGAAGGAGCAGGCCGAGGACCAGCTGCGCAAGATCATCGCCGAAGAGGGTGTCGAACTGACCGTCCTGGCCCGTTACATGCAGATCATCTCCGATGACCTGTGCACCGAGCTGACCGGCAAGGCCATCAACATCCACCACTCCTTCCTGCCGTCCTTTAAAGGCGCCAAGCCCTACCACCAGGCCCATGCCCGCGGCGTGAAGCTGATCGGGGCCACCGCGCACTACGTCACCGCTGCGCTGGACGAGGGCCCGATCATCGAGCAGGAAGTCATCCGGGTGGACCACGCGCGCACGCCGGAGCAGTTCGTGCAGATGGGCCGGGACGTGGAAGGCCGCACCCTCGCCCAGGCCGTGCAGTGGCACGCCGAACACCGCGTGCTCCTGGACGGCAACCGGACGGTCGTCTTTAACTGACGCTCCGCCTTTAGCGGGGCTGGCCAGCGGTTCACACAGGGAGGGTTTTAACCAAGACTGGTTAACACAATGACCCTGCTGACGGAAACCTCACTGGAACCCTTCATTGCCCTGCTCAAGGCACAGGGCAGGCACGCGGTGCTGGACGTGTGCTGCGGGCCGGGCGACGACGGCCTGCGGTTCGTCCAGGCCGGGATCCACTACACGGGCGTTGACCCCTTCGACGGCAATGTCCGGTACGCCATGGCCCGCCGGCTGAGCGTGTCCGTGGCGGAGCCGACGCGACTGCCCTTCGCCGCGAACACGTTTCCGGCAGTGTGGGCGGTCCAGTCCCTGGAGGGCCTAACCGCAGACCAGGCGGACGACGTCGTGCGGGAACTGGAGCGGGTGGCAGAACCGGGTGCGCCGATCGCCGTCGTCCTTCCCTGACCCCGCAGCCGGTCAGCGACTGAGTCCAGTCCCGCTCTCCGGCCCGCCGGCTGACATGGCCGGCGGCCGGTTGAGCCGCACGCGGACGGCCGCGCCGGCGCAGAGTATGACGGCAAGTCCGCCGGCGGTGGTGGCCCACGTCAGCTGCTCGCCAAGGAGGAGCGCGGCCCAGCAGATGGTCATTACCGGCTGGATGAGCTGCACTTGGCTCACCTGGGCCATGGGCCCGATGGCCAGTCCGTGGTACCAGGCAAAGAAGCCCAGGAACATGCTCACTACGCCCAGGTACGCGAAGGCTGCCCATTGTGCCGGTGTTCCCGACGGCGACTGCTGGGCCATGGAGAAGGCCATGAGGGCGAGCATCAGCGGCGAGGCCAGGACGAGGGCCCAGGAGATGGTCTGCCAGGCGCCAAGCTCGCGTGCCAGCAATCCCCCTTCCGCGTAGCCGACCGCCGCAGCCGCCACGGCAGCAAAGAACAGCAGGTCGGTCCACTGCAGCTGTCCAAAGCCGCCCGATTGGATGAAGGCGAAACCGATGGCAGCCATGGCGCCCGCGCCCGTCGCTACCCAAAAAGCCCGCTGCGGACGCTCCCGGCCCCGGAGTACCGCCATGGTGGCCGTCGCTGCCGGGAGCAGCGCGATCACCACGGCCCCGTGGCTCGCCGGCGCGGCGGTGAGTGCGAACGACGTGAGCAGGGGGAAGCCGACGACCACCCCGCCGGCCACCACAGCCAGGCGGGCCCACTCGGTGCCACGGGGCAGCCGCTGCCGCGTCAGCGCCAGGGCAGCGGCGGCCAGGACAGCCGCCAAGACCGCCCGGGCCGAGCCAACGAACAACGGCGACAGCCCCTCCACTGCGAGGCGGGTGAAGGGCACGGTGAACGAGAACGCCGCCACTCCCAGGAGGCACCACCAGATTCCGGAACGTGGCCGCGAAGTAGTCCCGCCACCCGGTACCACTGGGTGAACAAGGACAGTAGCGCTACTATTGTCTCTCATGAACAACGATAGCAGTTCGCGGATCGCGGCGCGCCTGCGGGCATGGATCGCGGGGGCGGCACCCGGGGCCCGGCTGCCCTCGACAAGGTCGCTTGTTGCCGAGTACCAGGCCAGCCCGGTGACCGTCCAAAAGGCGCTTCAGGCCCTCACCCGGGAGGGCGTCATTGAGAGCCGGCCGGGAGTGGGGACCTTTGTGCGGGCCGTCCGCACCGCACGGCCTGCTGATTACGGCTGGCAGACCGCAGCGCTGCGTTCCCCGCTGGCACCCCTTCGCCCGGCTTTCACGGCAATGCGCACCGCCCCCAACGACGTCATCGCGTTCCACTCCGGGTACCCGGACCGGGAGCTCCTGCCGGAGCGGCTGGTGCGTGCGGCGCTCACCCGGGCGGCCCGCGGTGAGGCGGCGCTGTCGCGCCCTCCGGCTGCGGGCCTCCCCGAGTTGCAGTCCTGGTTCGCCCACGAGCTCCGAAGCTCAACGCCGGCCGGCATCACGCCGCCAACCCCGAGCGACGTCGTCGTGCTTCCCGGCAGCCAGAGCGGGCTCAGCTCGATCTTTAGGGCGCTGGTCGGCTACGGCCAGCCGCTGCTGGTCGAATCCCCCACCTACTGGGGCGCCATCCAGGCTGCGGCACAGGCCGGCGTCCGGGTCGTCCCCGTGCCCAGCGGGCCCGACGGGCCGGACCCGGAAGAACTGAGCCGGGCCTTTGAGGAGACCGGGGCGCGAATGTTCTACGCGCAGCCGAACTACGCGAATCCCACGGGGGCCCAGTGGCAGGCCCGGCGGGGCGAGCAGGTGCTGGACGTCGTGCGCGCGAACGGCGCGTTCCTGCTCGAAGACGACTGGGCGCATGACTTCGGCATCACCACAGCCTCCGAACCCCTAGCCGCCCGCGACGATTCCGGCCACGTTGTGTATCTACGCTCTCTGACCAAGAGCGTGTCACCTGCCATCCGGGTGGCTGCCATCATCGCCCGCGGCCCCGCGCGGGAACGCATCCTTGCCGACCGTGGAGCCGAGTCGATGTACGTCAGCGGCCTGCTCCAGGCCGCGGCGCTCGACGTCGTCACGCAGCCCGGCTGGCAGACCCACCTGCGAAGCCTCCGGCACCAGTTGCAGTCCCGGCGCGACCTGCTGCTCACGAGCCTGGTGCAGCACACACCGCAGGCCCACATCGAGCACGTTCCCAAGGGAGGACTCAACCTTTGGGCACGTCTTCCCGACGGAACCGACGTCGATCAGCTCACGCGGAGCTGCGAAAGCGCCGGCGTCATCATCGCCCCGGGGACAGAGTGGTTCCCCGCAGAACCGGCCGGGCCCTTCATCCGGCTGAACTACGCGGGCCCCAACCCGGGCGCCTTCCCCGAAGGGACGCGGATTCTCGGCCAGGCGCTCTCGGGGACCCTTGGGTAAGTCCGCCGTCCGCGCGCACCTAGGATGGGACCGTGGGTGCGCAACGCCGGCAGCACGCCGGACAGGCCCCAGCAATGAGAGAGGACAATACTTCTTGGGCTACGTCTATCTGGCACTGGCGATCGCCGTCGAGGTCCTGGGCACCAGCCTGCTGAAGTCCACAGAAGGATTCAGCCGGCTCTGGCCCAGTGTCTGGTGCCTGGCGTCCTACGGGGTTGCCTTCGCGCTGCTGTCCCAGGTGGTCAAGAGCGTACCCGTCGGCGTTGCCTATGCCCTGTGGTCAGGCCTCGGAACAGTCGCCATCGTGGCCATCGGCGCCGTCTTTCTTGGCGAGGAACTGAACCCCATGAAGATCCTCGGGATCGCACTGGTGGTGGCCGGCGTCGTCGTCCTGAACGTCGGCGGAGCCCACTGACGGCATTCCCGGCAGGAGATCCGCATGCCGGCTCGGATGAGGAGGGGGCATCGGGTGGCGGTGTCCTAGGCTTGGGGCATGGCTCCCATTTACCCCTTCGCCGGTGACAGCCCGGACATTCACCCCTCCGTTTTCGTTGCGCCGACGGCGTCGGTCATAGGCCGCGCCACGCTCGCCGAGGATGCCAGCGCGTTCTACGGCGTTTCGGTGCGCGCGGACACCGCCGCCATCACCGTGGGCACGGGCAGCAACCTGCAGGACAACGTGGTGCTGCACGCCGACCCCGGCTTCCCCTGCAGCGTGGGGGCGCGCGTCAGCGTCGGGCACAGCGCCGTCGTCCATGGCTGCACCGTGGAGGACGACTGCCTCATCGGCATGAGCGCCACCATCCTGAACGGCGCGGTGATCGGCGCCGGCTCGCTCGTGGCCGCCGGCGCCGTCGTGCTGGAAGGGACTGTCGTCCCGCCCCGCTCGCTGGTGGCCGGTGTCCCGGCCAAGGTGCGTCGCGAACTTACCGATGAGGAGTTCGACGGCGTGAAGAACAACGCGGCGCGGTACCGGGAGCTCGCCCGGGCGCACCGCGAACTCCACTCACCCAAGTAGGTCGCAGCACAGGGCGTTCCCAGCGCTGGGAACGCCCTGAAGTGCTACCCAGTTGGGGACCGCGGGTCAGTCCAGGCTGATCGGGCCCAGTTCGTCCAGCAGATCGCCGGGGCCGGGGTTGCCGGGTGCTGACGAGCCGCCGAGGTGGTTCACCACGCCCCACACCGCGTTCAAGCCTGTGGTCACCGCGCCCTCGGCCCAGCCTGCGGTGAACGATACGTCGTCGCCGGCGAGGAAGATGCCGCGCTGGGATTCCGGCAGCTGGTCCTGCTTGAAGTGCGTGAAGAGCCGCTGCTGGTAACGGTAGTGGCCGGGCAGGTTGGCCTTGAACGCGCCCATAAAGTTGGGGTCGGCCTCCCAGGAGACGGTGATGGGCTGGCCCACGATGTGGCTGGCAATGTCCACGCCGGGGTAGATCTGCTCGAGCGAGTGCAGCATCAGTTCCACCCGTTCGTCGGCGTCGAGCGCCAGCCACTTCAGTGCGTCGTCGTTCCACGTGTAGGACAGCAGGATCACGGCGGGCTGATCGGGGCCATTGTCCAGCAGGTACGTGGCCCGGTTCAGCCGGTCGGTGAGCGTCATGGACAGCACCTCCCTGCCGGTGTCCGGATCGATGTCCTTCCAGAACGGCCGGTCCACCATCACGAACGTCTTGGACGACTGCATGTAGTGCGAGCGCTCAATCGCCGTCCACAGCTCAGCCGGGAACAGCGCCTCCTCGGTGTGGATCCGGGTGGACAGCAGCCACGACTGGCAGGTGGTGACCACGGCCGGGTAGGAGGCTTCCCTCCCCCAGCGCTCACGGATGCGGAGGTTGCCGTCGGCGTCGCGGCTGATCCGCTCCACGGCTCCTCGGGGGGAACCGGAGTGCAGGGACGCCAGGGACGTGCCCTCCGGCCAGTGCACCATGCCCGACGGCGCGTGGCGCCATAGTGCCTCGGGGAGCCTTTGAGCTCCCCCGGCGATCAGGCGGTGCTGGTCGTCGGCGTCGGTGTAGACGACGCGGAGGATTTCGAGGATGGAGTTGGGGAAGTCGGTGTCCCAGCCGCCGGTGCCGAAGCCGACCTGGCCGAACGCCTCGCGGTGTGCGAAGCCCGCCTTCCGGAACGCCTGGCTGCCGGCGATGAAGCCGTAAAAGGTCTCCTCGTCGAGCTCCGGAAGAAGCTCGTTCCACAGTTCCTTGATCTTCGCGGTGTCCCGCGCCCGGATGGCTTCCTGCATCTGGGTGAACTGGGCGCCGTCGTTCACGGCGGCCTTCCAGGCGTCGGCCACTTCGCGGAAGAACGGCGGCAGGTCCGCGGAGGTGGTGGCGTAATGCTTCTGCCCCGCCAGTTCAATCACGGTGCTGGAGGTCGCCGGCGCCAGCGGGTTGGGGAAGTCCCGCGTCTCCAGTCCCAGCAGGTCCACATAGTGGTAGAACGCCTTGCCGGATACCGGGAACCGCATGCCGCCCAGGTCTGCCACCACATCCGGGGCCGACGGGAAGCTGGTAGTGCGCAGCCGCCCGCCAATTTGGTCCGCTTCGTAGAGCACCGGACGCAGCCCCAGCTTCATCAGCTCGTACGCCGTCACCAGCCCGGACAGCCCGGCACCCACCACGGCGATTTCGGTGCCGTGCAGTTCCGGCGGGACCGAACCCAGGCCGCCCGGGTGGGACAGGTAATGGTCGTAACTGAACGGAAAGTCCGGGTTCAGCATGGTCACCGGGGCGTGGCCCGGTGCTCCGGGCAGGCCGGACGCGCTGGCGGCGCTGGACGGGTCGGATGCCGGCAGTTCGGTAGCGGTTGTCATGGAAGGTCTGTCTCCCTGGTCTCGTGTGTTGTCTTACTGGTGGGAAGTTGTCTGTTCGGCACGTATGGGAGCCGGGGAAGAATCACGGGCGGATAGTTCACGGTATTCCTCCTGCCCCAGCGCAGCCACCCGCGAGTGCCGCCTGCCGTAGCCGAAGTAGGCGGCCAGCCCCACGAGCATCCAGATCCCGAAGGTCACCCACGTTTCGGCACCCAGGTTGGCCATCAGGTAGACGCACATCAGGGCGCCCAGTATCGGTGTCAGCGGGAACAGCGGAACCCGGAAGGTCCGCGTGAGCTCCGGCCGGGTGCGGCGAAGGTAAATGACGGCCACGTTCACCAGGGCGAAGGCGAACAGGGTGCCGATGCTGGTGGCGTCCGCGAGCGCCCCGAGCGGGACCAGCCCGGCGGTGAAGGCGACGGCGGTTCCCACGATCAGGGTTCCGGCAACGGGCGTGCCGGTGCGGTGGGAGACGCGCCCAAAGACACGGGGAACCAGTCCGTCGCGGGACATGGAAAGGAGGATGCGGGTCTGTCCGTAGAGGACGGTCAGCACGATGCTGGCAATGGCGAGCACAGCTCCGACGGCGAACACCAGCGCCACCCACGGCTGGCCGGTGATTTCCTCCAGGATCTTCACCAGTGCAGCTTCAGTGCCGTCGAACCAGCCCCACGGGCGGGCGCCGATGGCGGCAACGGCAACCAGCACGTAGATGGTGGTGACGATCAGCATGGAGAGCATGATGGCCCGGGGCAGGTCGCGCTTGGGGTTGCGGGCTTCCTCGCCCGCGGTGGAGGCGGCATCGAAGCCGATGTAGGAGAAGAACACCCGGGAGGCGGCGGCCGAGACGCCGGCGGCTCCCATCGGCAGGAGCGGTTCGAAGTGGCCACCGTTGAACGCGGTGAACGCCACGGCGCAGAAGAACGCCAGAATTCCCACCTTGACCAGCACGATCGCGGTGTTGATCCACGCGCTTTCCTTGGCGCCGCGCACCAACAGGACCATGGCCAGCACCACAATCACCATGGCCGGGATGTTGACCAGGCCGCCGTCGCCCGGCGGCTGCGAGACAGCATTGGGCAGGACCTGTCCGAAGACTGCCAGCGTCTCGTTGACGTACTGGCCGGCGCCCACTGCCACGGCAGCGACGGAAACGGCGTATTCGAGCACGAGGCACCAGCCGCAGATCCAGGCCATACCCTCACCCATGGTGGCGTACGTGTAGGAGTAGCTGGAGCCCGCGGCCGGCACCAGGCCGGCCATTTCGGCGTAGGACACGGCGGACAGCAGCGCGGCCAGGCCGGCGATGGCGAAGGAGATCCAGATGGCCGGTCCGGCCAGCGGCACGGACTCGCCCAGGATCACCAGGATGCCGGTGCCGAGGGTGGCTCCCACGCTGATCATCGTCAGCTGCAGGACTCCGAAGCTGCGCACCAGGCGGGTTCCGCCATGGCCCGTCTCGGCCTCCTGGACCATCTGCCCGATCGGCTTGCGACGGAGCAGCTGGGCTGCCAGTCCCAGGCGGCCGGCCTGCACCGGAGGCCGCTGTCCTGCTTGTGTGGGCACAGTCATCATTGACGTCCGTTCGTAAGTAGTTGGGGGCTTTCCGTCGCTCCAGCCTAGGCGTGTGAGTCACCTCTCAATGCTGTGCAAAATGACCTAGAGTGTTCTGGCATGGGACGTAATGCACAACAGATGGGCCCGCCCGATGCGGCCGGCGGCACCTCTCCGGCGGCCGGTTCAGCGGGAGAACATCGGAGCGGGGTCACCCTTGATGAGCTCCTGGCGAAGCTGCCCGTCGAGGTGGTGGTGGTTCACGACGGCGGCAGCGGTTCCGGCCTGCTGCGGTGGGTTGAACCGAGTGAGCTGGAGGACCCCACGCCGTACCTGCTCGACGGCGAATTCCTTCTGACGGCAGGCTTGCCCTTCGTGGGCGGCGCAGTGGACAGCGCGGGCGACGCCGGCGACGCGGGCGACGCCGCAGGAGGAGCATCCGCGGTTGACGCCTACGTCCGGCGCCTCGTCAAGGCCGGGGTGGTGGCACTCGGCTTCGGCCTGGAGCCCTATTTCAGTGCAGTCCCGGATCCGGTGCTGGCCGCTTGCGTCCGGCACAACCTGACGCTCGTGCAGGTGCCGAGCACGGTCCCGTTTGCCGCCATCGGCCTCGAGTTCTCCCGGCTCCTCGAATCGGACAACGCGAAACTGTTCAGGCACCTCGCGGACACCAACCGGCAGCTGATGCGGGCCGTCCTGTCCGCCCGGCCGGAACACGAACTGCTCGCCGCCCTGGCCCAGCGGGTTCCGGTGTGGGCCATACTGATCGGTGCCGACGGGCGCGTGCGCGCCCGGGCGGGTTCCGGCGTCGAGACAGCGGCCCTGCAACCGCTGCTCGGCCGGCTCCTGGGCGGAAGCGGTCCCCGGGTGGAGATGGAGTCCCTGGACCGCCCGGGGTCCCGGCTCGTGTTTGGCCATCCGCTGCGCAGCACCCGCGACGCCAACCTCGGGGCGCTGGTGCTGGGCACTGACACGCCGCTGACCCCAGCGCAGAACAGCGTGGTCTCCTCCGCCGTCGGACTCCTGGAGCTCCTGGTCCGGCAACGGACCAGTGGCTCACTGGCGCCGAGCCAGCTGGCGACGTCGCTGCTGCTGCACCCGGACAGCCTGTCCGCCGGCGGAGCGCGGCAGCTCAACGGACTCCGGGATCTGCTGGCCCAGAGCACTTCGTCCACGCGTTCAGCTCCCTTGCGCATTGTGCAGGGTGTGAGCGCAGGGCAGGGTGTCAGCGCAGCGCAGGGTATCAGCGCAGGGCAGGGTGTCAGCGCAGCGCAGGGCAGCGGCGCTGAGCAAGGCATTCGGTCAGCCCAGGCCGCAGGGCAGGCTGCGGGACGCGCCGCAGACAGCCCGGTACGGGAGCTGCTGCAGTGGCGCCGCCTGTTCGACACCAAACTGGTGGAGCTCACGGACTACGGCTTCGCCGCCATCACCCGGCTTCGGGTGGACGACGCGCTGCTGGCCGAAGTCGAGAAGCTCGGGTGGCGGCTGGTCATCGGGGACCCCAGCGAGCTCACCGATCTGGGCAGCGCCTACCAGCGGGTGACGGCGCTGCGGCAGCGTGTCCAGTCCACCGGCAAGAGCGCCAGGGTGGGTGAAGTGACGTGGACGGTCGCCGGACTGCTGGGGCAGGAAGCCGGAACCATGCTGGCCGCGCGGCTGCTGGAGCCCGTGCTCAGCCAGGACAGCGACCGCCGGACCGCTCACCTGTCCGTGCTGAGGGCGTGGCTTGGCGAGAACGGGAACTGGGACGCCAGCGCCAAGGCGCTGGGCCTGCACCGGAACAGCGTCCGGCGGCAGATCAATGCGGTGGCCGAGCTGTTGGACACTGACCTGAACCAGGCGCAGGTGCGCGCTGAACTCTGGATTGCGCTGCAGTACGTGGACGGGCTGCCCGCCCCCTAGCCCTGACTATGCCCGCCGGCAGCCTCGTCCCAGGCGCGGTAAACGTCAGGCCGCCGTTCGCGCAGATACGGCACGGCATCCCGTGCCTGGCGGGCCGCCTCGGCACTGACCTCCGCGAACAGCAGCTCGGGACCGGCGCCGGCGGTGGCCAGCAGTTCGCCGTCCGGGCCGGCAATGACGCTTCCTCCCAGGAAGGTGCAGCCGTCCTCCTCCCCGGAGTGGTTGGCGTACGCCACCGTCAGCTGGCTCTCCAGCGCACGGGCCCGCAGCAGTACCTGCGGCACCGATTCGAAGCCGTGGGCCAGCGCTGTGGGTACCACGAGCAGGTCGGCGCCGGCCGCGGCGGCCGCGCGCACGGTCTCGGGGAACTCCACGTCGTAGCAGATGGCCAGCGAGGTTTTGATGCCACCCAGATCGACGACGGCGGGGGCTGCTTCCGCGGGGCTGAACACCTTGCGCTCCTCCGGACCGAAAAGGTGGACCTTGGCGTAGCTGAGCAGTTCGTTCCCGCCGCTGTCCAGGACCGTCGCGGTGATCTGCCACTGCCCGCCGGCCGTGACCGCGGGCAGGCTGTAGACCAGGGCGATTTGGTACCGGGCGGCGATGCCGGCCAGAGTACGCCGGACGCCCGGCAGGGCGTCGGTCTCCAGCTCCGCCCTGACGCGCAACGGGGCGTAGCCCACCGGGAAAAGCTCGGGGGTCAGCAGCACGCCGGCTCCCGCTTCCGCCGCCGTCCGTGCCGCCCGGTCGATGGCTTCGCAGTTCCGTGCGATGTCCAAAACACCGGAGTTCCCCTGCATCAGCGCCAGCTTCACCGTGATCACCTCAAGTCTTCGTGGACGCCGGCCGCACCGGACGTCGTTTCCTTCAGCGTATCCGCGTGCGGCAGTGCCGATCCGGTCCATTTGCACTGTCCCCGACGGCCCGCGGGACGGATCGTCCGGCGCCCGAGGCCTTGCCGACACCGGCCGTTGCGTTAACTTCTTGACTACAAGGCCGCGGATAGTGCAATGTTCATTCATGCCCTCAACAGCGCGCTCAACGAGGAGCCGTACCAAAAACCCCGGGTCGCAGTCCGCCCTCAGACACCTGAACCAGCAGCGCATTATCGAATGCCTGCTCAATGGTCCTTCGACCCAGGCGGAACTGGCGCGGCAGACGGGACTGTCCACCGCGACAGTGTCCAACATCGTCAAGATCATGCAGGACTCCGGCCTGGCTTCCACCGAGCCGACCACGAGTTCCGGCCGGCGCGCACTCAACGTCCGGCTCAACAGCAACGGTGCCGTAGCGGTGGGCATCGACTTCGGCCGGCGCCACCTGCGGGTGGTTCTGGCCTCGCTCAGCTACCACATCATCGCCGAGGAATCGGTGCTCCTGCCCCTCGGACACCAGGCGGAGCAGGGCATCCGGGCCGCCGTCGCACTCCTCGAAAAACTGCTGGCGGACAGCGGCGTTGAGCGCAGCGCCGTGGTGGGTGCCGGCGTCGGAATCCCCGGCCCGATAGACCGCCGGACCAGCACCGTAGCGCAGGGGGCGATCCTGCCCGAATGGGTGGGCATCGACATCCTGGAACGCCTCGAAGAGGCGTTCCAGTTCCCCATATTCGTGGACAATGACTCTAATCTTGGTGCACTGTCCGAGGTCACCTGGGGGCCACACAGCGGCATCAGCAACCTGCTGTTCATGAAGATCGGGTCAGGCATCGGCGCGGGCCTGATCCTCAACGGCAACCCGTACTACGGCAACGTCGGGATTACGGGCGAAATCGGCCACGCCACTATCCACGAACACGGCCTGATCTGCCGCTGCGGCAACAGGGGGTGCCTGGAGACCATCGCCTCCACCACCACCATGATCGAGCTGCTGAGCCGGGGCGAGGAGCGTCCGCTGACCCCCGAGGACATCGTCCGGAAGGCACTGGCAAGGGATGCCGCCACCCTGCGCGTGGTGGACGACGCCGGCCTTGCGGTGGGCCGGGCGCTGGGGAACGTGGCCAACCTGATCAACCCCGAAGTCATTGTGGTGGGCGGACCCCTGGCGGGTCTGGGCGACCTGCTGCTGGACCCCATCCGGCGAGGTCTGGTGCGGCACGCCGTCCCGGTGATCGGCGAAACCACCACCCTGACCATGTCATCCCTCAATGACCGCGCGGAGGCCCTGGGCGCCGCATCCCTGGTCTTCCAGCACGCCGGAATCCGGCGCACGTAGCGTTTCGTTATCCCGCCGTTGCGTTAAATACTTGACGACAACGGCATGCTCCATCTACTTTTTTCATCAGACGGCCCTGCGGATTGCAGGGAAGACAACGAAGTCAATGCATTGGAGGCGTAAGGGCAAATGACGTCCCTCAACACGCAAAGCGAGCCGGTTCTCCTAGAGATGCGGTCCATCACCAAGGAATTCCCGGGCGTTAAAGCCTTGTCCGATGTGAATCTGGTGGTGAAGGCCGGGGAGATCCAGGCGATCTGCGGGGAAAACGGCGCCGGAAAGTCCACCCTCATGAAGGTCCTCTCCGGCGTCTACCCCTATGGCAGCTACAACGGCGACATCGTGTACCAAAACGAGGTCCAGCAGTTCAAGGACATCCGGGCCAGCGAGCACGCCGGCATCGTGATCATCCACCAGGAACTGGCGCTCATCCCGGAGCTCTCCATCACGGAGAACATCTTCCTGGGCAACGAACCGGTCAAGCGCGGAGTGATCGACTGGGCCGAAGCCCGCACCCGCTCCCGCGAGCTGCTCGCCCGGGTGGGCCTGCGCGAGGACCCGGACACCCCGATCAAGGAAATCGGCGTCGGCAAGCAGCAGCTGGTGGAGATCGCCAAGGCGCTGAACAAGTCCGTGAAGCTCCTCATTCTGGACGAGCCGACGGCCGCACTGAACGAATCCGACTCCCAGCACCTGCTGGACCTGATCCTCGGCCTGAAGGGCCGCGGCATCACGTCCATCATCATTTCCCACAAGCTCAACGAGATCGAACAGATCGCCGACTCCATCACCATCATCCGTGACGGCAAGTCCATCGAGACCCTCAACGTGAAGGCCGACGGCGTCGACGAGGACCGCATCATCAAGGGCATGGTGGGGCGCACCCTGGAATCACGGTTCCCGGACCACGAACCCAAGATCGGGGAGGTCCTGTTCGAGGTCAAGGGCTGGACGGTCGGGCACCCGCAGGTGCAGGACCGCCTGGTCTGCAAGGGTTCGAACTTCTTCGTCCGCCGCGGCGAGATCGTCGGTTTCGCCGGACTGATGGGCGCCGGCCGCACGGAACTGGCACGGTCAGTGTTCGGCCGTTCCTACGGCCGCTTCATCAGCGGCCAGATCTACAAGAACGGCAAGGAACTCCACCTGAAGAACGTCAAGCAGGCCATCGACGCCGGACTGGGCTACGTCACGGAGGACCGGAAGTCGCTGGGCCTGAACCTGCTGGACGACATCAAGACCACCACCGTCTCGGCGGCGCTGAAGAAGATCACCAAGGGCCTGGTGGTCGATGCGAACAAGGAATTCACGGTGGCCGAGCAGTACCGCAAGTCCCTGCGGACCAAGACGCCATCCGTGGAGGAGGGCGTGGCCAAACTGTCCGGCGGGAACCAGCAGAAGGTGGTCCTGGCGAAGTGGATGTTCACCGACCCGGACCTGCTGATCCTGGATGAGCCCACCCGCGGCATCGACGTCGGGGCCAAGTACGAGATCTACGGCATCATCCAGCAGCTGGCCAACCAGGGCAAGGGCGTCATCGTCATCTCCTCCGAACTCCCCGAACTGCTGGGCCTCTCGGACCGCATCTACACCATCTTCGAAGGGTCCATCACCGGCGTCCTGGATAAAGACGACGCCAGCCAGGAAAGCCTGATGAAACTCATGACCTCCGCCCGAAAAACCGCCTGACCTTCTGGAATCCTCCAGAACCTTCCAGAACAAGGACTGACACAATGAACGCGCTCAAGAAGCTCTTTGGCGGCAACACCCGCCAATTCGGCATGATCTTCGCCTTGGTTGCACTGATCGTCTTCTTCCAATTCGCCACCGAGGGCCGCACGCTGACGCCGGGCAACGTGATCAACCTCTTCAACGGCAACTCCTACATCCTGATCCTGGCCATCGGCATGGTGCTGGTGATCATCGCCGGCCACATCGACCTGTCAGTCGGATCCGTGGCGGCCTTCGTCGGCGTCACGGTGGCCCTCGCCATCCGCGACTGGGGCATCCCCTGGTACGCGGGCATTCTGCTCGGCCTCGCCCTCGGTGCCCTGATCGGAGCCTGGCAAGGGTTCTGGACGGCCTACGTGGGCATCCCCGCGTTCATCGTCACGCTGGCCGGCATGCTCCTGTTCCGCGGCTTCAACCAGTTCGTGGGCAAGTCCAACACCATCCCGGTCCCCTCGGACTTCCAGTACATCGGCTCCGGGTACCTGCCCGAGGTAGGCCCCAACACCGGCTTCAACAACCTGACACTGCTTCTGGGCCTGCTGGGCGCAGCCTTCGTGGTCTTCAGCGAACTCCGCTCCCGGCGCACTGCCAAGGCCCTCGGCGCCGAGGTTCCCGAAGGCTGGGTGGTCATCACCAAGCTGGTGCTGGTCTGCGGCGCGATCCTCTACGCCACCTACCTGTTTGCCACCGGCCGCCCGGGCACGTCCTTCCCCATCCCCGGCCTCATCCTGGCCGTCCTGGTCCTGATCTACGGCTTCATCGCCTCCAAGACCGTCGTCGGCCGCCACATCTACGCGGTTGGCGGCAACCGCCACGCCGCCGAGCTCTCCGGCGTCCAGTCCAAGAAGGTCAACTTCCTGGTCATGATGAACATGGCCATCCTGGCCGGCCTCGCGGGCATGATCTTCGTGGGCCGCTCCACGGCCTCCGGACCGTTCGACGGCGTGGGTTGGGAACTGGACGCCATTGCCGCAGTCTTCATCGGCGGCGCAGCGGTGACCGGCGGTGTGGGCACCGTGATCGGCTCGATCGTCGGTGGCCTCGTCATGGCCGTGCTGAACAACGGCCTGCAGCTCCTCGGCGTCGGCGCCGACCTGACCCAGATCATCAAGGGTCTGGTCCTGCTGATCGCCGTCGCGTTCGACGTCTACAACAAGAGCCAGGGCAAGCGGTCCATCATCGGCATGCTGACTCAGAGCTTCAACCGCCCCAGCGGCGGTACCCCCCTCCAGCCGGACGAAGTGACTTCCACCAAGGAAACTATCTCCCGGGAAGCCTGAGCACCGCCACTTCCCGGATGCATTTCCCACCCCTATAGAAAGTGAACCGAACAAATGCGAATGATTGGTAAAGCAGGAAAGGCGGCAGCAGTCGCTGCCATTGCGGCACTGGCGCTGACAGCCTGCGGCCGTTCCGACACCGGCACAACGGGCGCTGGCACTGCGGGCGGCGAGGCATTCCCCAAGGATTCCTCGATCGGCGTCGCACTTCCCCAGAAGACCAGTGAAAACTGGGTCCTGGCGGAGAAGCTGTTCAACGACGGCCTCAAGGAGGCGGGCTTCAAAGCGGACGTCCAGTTTGCCAACGGCGGCGTTTCGGAGCAGCAGAACCAGATCAGCGCCATGATCACCAAGGGCGCCAAGGTCATCGTCGTCGGCGCGATCGACGGCGCGCAGCTGGGTACCCAGCTGAAGCAGGCCAAGGACGCCGGCGCCACCATCATCGCCTACGACCGGCTGCTGCTGAACACCGAGAACGTGGACTACTACGTGGCCTACGACAACTTCAAGGTCGGCGAACTGCAGGGCAAGGCACTGCTGGAAGGCATGCAGGCCAAGAAGCCGCAGGGCCCGTACAACATCGAGCTCTTCGCCGGTTCCCCTGACGATGCCAACGCCAAGGTCTTCTTCGACGGCGCCATGAGCGTCCTGCAGCCGAAGATCGACGACGGCACGCTCAAGGTGGTCTCCGGACAGAAGTCCTTCGGACAGGCTGTGACCCAGGGCTGGAAGGCAGAAAACGCCCAGCGCCGTGCAGACACGCTCCTGACCGGCAGCTACGGCAGCGCTTCGCTGGACGGCGTCCTGTCCCCGAACGACACCCTGGCCCGTGCTGTCCTGACCGCGGTCAAGGGTGCCGGCAAGCCGACGCCAGTCATCACCGGCCAGGACTCCGAGGTTGAATCGGTCAAATCCATCATGGCCGGCGAGCAGTACTCCACCATCAACAAGGACACCCGCAAGCTCGTTGAGCACGCGATCGTCATGGTCAAGGACATCCAGGCCGGCAAGAAGCCTGAGATCAACGACGACAAGTCCTACAACAACAAGGTCAAGACCGTTCCGGCCTACCTGCTGGAGCCGGTCATCGTAACCAAGGAAAACGTCAAGACGGCCTACGTGGACGATCCGGTACTCGGCCCGATCACCAAGTAACACCGACACAGACGCCACAGAGCCCCGGCTCCCCCGCAAGTGACCAGTTCACAAAGGAGGGCCGGGGCTCTTGCGCTGCCACGTGAAGCTCGATCACTTCCTGCAACCTTTGACCCGAGGCTCCCTCACTTTCGCGCTCCCGGCTTCACAGCGCAAACATAGGTTCGGCCCGTTTCGCGCACAGCAGCGGGCACCAGTGTGGGATCCGAAGCCGGCCAATCCCCCGGCATGTGATCCCAAGGAGTGCAGTGAGCGTCCTCGCCCGAAGTGTAGGCAATGCGTTTAGAAACAAGGTCCGAACGGCCGCGGTTGTGGCCGTGTTGGCGGTCGCCATCGGCCTGGCTTTGGCCATGCTCGTGGCCAACCAGGCCGTCGGCGCCAAAGTCCAGGAGCTGAACGCTTCGGTGGGGACCGTGCTGACGGTGAACCCGGCCGGCGGCCAGGGCTTCGAAGGCGGCGGCGAGCCGCTCACCGCCGAGCAAGCTGCGACCGCGGCCGACGTCCCGAACGTGACCGCGGTCGTCGGAACCAAGGCACTGCGGCTGCGCAACGCGACCGAAGCCGCCGCGCAGGCGGCAGCCGGCACCCAGGCCGGTCCGGGCGGCGGGCAGGGCGGCCCCGGCGGCCAGGCCACCACCACGCTGACCACCAGCCTCACCGCCGCAGTCGACGCCGGAACGCTCGGCGCGCGCAACCAGGACAGCACCGGAACCACAGGCACCACCGGGACTACAGGGACCGGCGGCAGCACCGCAACTACCCAGCCGGCGCGGTCCCTTCCCATCACCGCGACCGGAACCGGCGCAGAGGTGGACAGCACCGGCAAGGCGCTGGAACTGACCTCGGGCACCGGCCTGGGCAACTACACGGCCGAGTCCACCAAGGCGCTCCTCGGCGCCACCCTTGCCGAAAAGAACAACCTCAAGGTGGGCTCCACCTTCACCATCAACAGCAAGACCTTCACCGTCGCCGGCCTGTTCGACGCCGGCACCACATTCGGCAACAACGCCCTCTACGTCACGCTCCCCACAGCCCAGACCCTGGCCGAGCTGCCCGGCGAGCTGTCCACGATGATCGTCACGGTCAACAGCATGGAGAACGTGGACACCGCCAAGACCGCACTGCAGGACGCGCTGGGCACCGACAAGGCCGACGTCACCCAGGGCCAGCGCAACCTCGAAACCGCCGTCACATCCCTGGACAGCGTCAAGAACATCTCCATGGTGGCGTTCATCGCCGCACTCGGTACCGCGGGGCTGATCATCCTGCTGATCATGGTCATGCTGGTCCGCGAGCGCCGCCGCGAAATCGGTGTCCTCAAGGCCATCGGCGCACCGAACCGCACCGTTGGCCTGCAGTTCGTGCTCGAGGCCCTGGTTCTGGTGGCCCTCGGCAGCGTGGTGGGCGCCGTCGTCGCCTCCTTCGCCAGCGGCGGCATCGCCTCCGCACTGGTCAGCTCCAGCACCAGCGCGACGGCGGCCCCCTCCGGCCAGCGCGGCGGCGGGTTCGCCGGGGCGGCCGGCGGATTCCCCGGCGCAGGGGTTCCCGGCGGCCAGGGCGGCCCGTTCGGCGGCGCCTCCCAGCTGCTGACCTCCGTCACCGCCAGCGTCTCCCCCGGCATCCTTGCCGCCGGCATCGCGGCAGTGTTCGGCGTCGCCATCATCGGCGCGCTGGTTCCCGCCCTGCTCACCGCCCGCATCCGCCCCATCGAAGTCCTCCGAGGAGAATAGCCATGATTGAAGTCAAGGATCTGGTCCGCACGTTCAAGTCCGGCGATCGCACCATCAAACCGGTCAACGGTGTCAGCTTCGAACTGGCGCAGGGCACGCTGGCGTCCATCGTGGGCAAGAGCGGCAGCGGCAAGAGCACTCTCCTGTCCCTCCTGGGTGCCTTGGACAAGCCCACCAGCGGAGACGTCGTCGTCAACGGCGTGAGCCTGGCAGGCATGCCGGACGGCAAGCTGACTGAATACCGGCGCCGCGACATCGGGTTCGTGTTCCAGCAGTTCAACCTTGTCCCCAACCTGTCCGCGCTGGACAACGTCATGCTGCCCATGGAGTTCGCCGGGGTGCGGAAGTCCGTCCGGGCAGAGCGGGCACGGGCGCTGCTGGAGCAGGTGCAGCTCGACCCGGACAAGCAGGGCCGGCGGATCAACCGGCTCTCCGGCGGCGAGCAGCAGCGGGTGGCGGTTGCCCGGGCCCTCGCCAACGAACCCAAGCTGATCCTCGCCGACGAGCCCACGGGCAACCTCGATGAGCAGACCGGCGAGCACATCATCGAACTGCTCAGCTCCCTCAGCCGCGACCACAACACCACCATCCTGGTGGTCACGCACGACCGCACGCTCGCCAACAAGACGGACCGCCGGTTCCGGCTGCAGCAGGGCAGGCTGACGGAGGAGCCCGTCCGCGGCCGCGCTGCTGAGCCGGCGGCAGTCTAGGCAGGCAGCGGCGGCGGCGTAGCTGGAGCGTCGCAGACGAACGGAATGGTGGGGGCGGGCCGAAAACCCTCCCTCACCTTTCGCACGTTTCCCCCCGATCCTTCCTCACCTTTCGCAGGTTTTGACGCGATCCTTCCTCACTTTTCCCGGGGTTTGACCCAACGCTCCCGCACTCGGGTGAGAGGATGGCGTCATGACCTCGCCGATCGCCAAGCCGTGGCTCTTCAGCCAGTCCAACCAGGATCCCCTTGCCGCCACAGGCCGCCGGCTGCGCTGGGGTGTCATTGCCACGGGTCGGATCGCTTCCCTGGTGTCGCAGGACCTGGCGCTGCTGGAGGACGCGGAACTCTACGCCGTCAGCTCCCGCACCCAGCACACCGCGGACGCTTTTGCAGCCGAATTCGGTTTTGCCGTGGGGTACGGGGACGACGGCGGACAGCACGGCTACGAGCGGCTCCTCGCCGACGACACTGTGGATGTGGTGTACGTGGCCACCCCGCACGCCCAGCACCACCGGGTGGTGCTCGCTGCGCTGCGGGCGGGCAAGCATGTGCTCTGCGAAAAGGCCTTCACCATCAACGCCCGTGAGGCGGCCGAGCTGATCGAGGTGGCCCGCGAGAAGAAGCTGTTCCTGATGGAGGCCGTGTGGAGCCGCTTCCTGCCCAGCATGCAGAGGGCCTTCGAGATCGCGCATTCCGGCGAACTCGGAACCGTCCAGTGGGTCACGGCGGACCTCGGCTTCCCGGCGCCTTACTCTCCCACCGCCCGGCTCTGGGCCGTCCAGGACGGCGGCGGCGCCCTCCTGGACCTCACCGTCTACCCGCTGCTGTGGGCCCTCGGCACCCTGGGTTTCCCGCAGACGGTCAGTGCCATGGGCACTTTGAACGACGACGGCGTGGACGCCCAGAATGCGCTCACGCTGGGTTACCACCACGGCGCCCAGGCACAGCTCACCTCGTCCCTGCTGGCCCATGGCCCCCGCGCCGCAACGGTAGCAGGCAGCCTGGGGTACCTGCAGACACTCGGCTCCATCAATAACCCCAAAAAACTGGTGGTGGGGATCGGGCAGGAGCCGCCGCGAGCGGAACACTTCGAGGTGATGGGCCGGGGCTACACGTACGAGCTTCGTGAAGTGACGCGGTGCGTCCAGCAAGGTCTCACCGAGAGCCCGGTCATGCCGCTGGAGGACTCCCTTAATACGATGCGGCTGTTCGATGGCGTGCGCGCCCAGCTAGGTGTCGCGTATCCGAACGATGCCCACTGAGGAGCCCTTGCGGCCCTTCATCAAATCGAAAGAATTATTCTCCCGGGTCTGGACTCTCACTTTGGAGCAGGCTTAGGCTGTAGTCGATCGTCGATTCACTCGATGGACCTGGGGGTGTTAAGCATGACCATTGCGGCTTTGTCGTGGTCTACGCTGCGCCCTTTGCGCCCGGTGCTTTTGGCTGGCGCGGCTGCAGCGGCCTGGCTGGCGGTATCCGCCCCGGCCGCCGACGCCGACAATTCACACCTCACTGATTCGCTTGGCGGCAGCATTTCCTCGACGGTCTCGTCCGTCGAAGGCAGTACGGACAGCGTGGCTGGAACCGTTGGCGCGCTGGTCTCCGCGACAGCGCGTGAAGCCGGCACCGCTGCTCAGCCCGCGCCGGCCGTAGTTCCCCTGCCGCTTCCGGCCGCCGACCCGGCAGCCCTCCCGGCATCCTTGCCCGCTACGGTTACGCCGGCGCCGGCCGAACAGCCTCCGGCGGTTGCTCCTCCACCTGTGACTCCCGTTCCTTCCACGCCAGCGCCACCCGCCGCCGTCGTTGCGCCGGTTGTGGCATCCATTGTGGAGCCCGTTGACGCCGCTCTCGGCGGACTGCCTCTGGGCGAGACACTTCCTGATGACACCCTGGCTGGAGTCACCGGCCCCGTAGCCTCCGTTGCTGATGAGGCGCTCACGGACGCGGCCGAAACTATCGCGAAACCGGTGGCCGAGGCAGTTAAACCAGTAGCCGAGGTCGTGAAACCAGTAACCGACGCCGTGAGCCCGGTGACTGATGCCCTCCCTGTCGAGCTTCCGGTCACTGACGTGCTCACTCAGGCGCCACCTCTGACGGCACCTGTCACTGCACGCGTCACGGACGTCGTGGCGGGCCTTGTAGCGGTTCCAGAGCGGCTCCCCGGAGTTGAGCTCGCCGAAATCAGGCCAATTCCCGCAAGTGCAGAGGCCCCGCTTGGCCTCGCCGCCGGGCCTTCTCTGGTGTCCGCGCTGCCTGTCCATCCGGCCGTCGGATCACCGGCTCATTTCAGCCACACGGTTGCGCCGAAGGCCGCAGACCCGGGGGCGGCTCCAAAGGTTCCTGCCGGCGGAAACTCGCCATCCGGTGAAGACCGCACCCCCTCACCGGACGCGCTGCTTCCGGCTCCGGCCTCAGGCTCGGGAAGCGGCACGTCATCCGGCGGCCCTTCCGCTTCGGCCGCCTGGCTGAACAGCCCCTTTGAATACCTGCCGCTCATGGGCTTTGTCCCTGTCAGCGGCCCCCTTCAGCATGTTCCTTCGCCGGTGGCCATCAGCCCCGGCTCCTCTCCTGACTAGTTGGGCCCCTTCTGCCTCCCTGCGGCAGACACACGGCCAATCAGGTTGCCCTGAGCACCTGACAACAACTTTTCAGGAGATATTACAATGCACCAGACAGTTCGCAGGGGCCTATTAGGCACCCTCTTTGCCGGAGGGCTATTGGCCCTCGGCGCAACCGCGGCGAGCGCGGATACCACTGCCACAGGCGCGGTCAATATCGCGTCTGAAACCGCCTCGGCGGACCTCAATGCTTCGACGTCGCTGGGTCTGCTGGGTGGCCCAGCGCCGTCGAATTCTTCCGCGGTCAGCGTCAATGCCGACCTCGATCTCAACACCGGTACCCCGAACGGCAACACTGCCGCCGTGGCACCAGCCGCCACCGCCCTGGTCGACGTCAATCTCGGTGGCACCGGAACGGGGACGGTTGCTCCGGTGGCTGACGCCACCGCGGTTGTAGACATTAGCCTCGGCAACACGACGGCGGATGCCGCCCCGACTGCTCCCGCAGCCACTGTGGCAGCTGCCGCAGACGTCAACCTCGGTAATACCGCAGTGACGGGAACGGGCACCACTGTTCCCGCCGCTGACGTAGCAGCCGCGGTCGACGTCAACCTCGGAAACACGACGACGGGAACCGGCACCGTCGTTCCCGCCGCCGACGCCACCGCCCTGGTCGACGTCAACCTCGGCAACGCGGCACCCGGAACGGACACCGTCGTTCCCGCCGCCGACGCCACCGCCCTGGTCGACGTCAACCTCGGAAACACCACCGTGTCGGGAACGGACACCGTCGTTCCCGCCGCCGACGCCACCGCCCTGGTCGACGTCAACCTCGGCAACACCACCGTGTCGGGAACGGACACCGTCGTTCCCGCCGCCGACGCCACCGCCCTGGTCGACGTCAACCTCGGCAA